>CAMLNJ010000100.1 GCA_946481225.1 uncultured Verrucomicrobiota bacterium
GCGCGTCGAAGAGGCTCCCGATGCCGGCGCCGGCGACCCAGCATTCGGCGCCGGGATGGTCGGGGTCGATGTCGGCGGCGAGGGCGCGGCCCGGGCCTTCGCCGTCGGGGCCGGCTTTCACCGAGGCGATTTTCCAAAGGACGCGCCCGGTGGCGGCGTCGAGCATGCGCGCGCCGGCGTCGGAGAAACGTTCCTGGATGCCGAAAACTTCGAGGCCGGGGCGCGCGGGATCGAGGTCGGACACGTGCTGCGCGTCGCCGTGGCCGAGGCCGGTGCTGTAGAGCCCGCGGCCGTCGTCGTCGACGGTCATGGCGCCGTAGACGATCTCGTCGCGGCCGTCGCCGTCCACGTCGGCGACGCCGAGGTTGTGGTTGCCCTGGCCGCGGTAGGCGCGGTTGGACGCGGGGCCGGTGTCGGAGTCGAAGACCCAGCGGGGGACGAGCTTGCCGTCGCGCCAATCCCAGGCGGCGAGCACGGTGCGGGTGTAGTAGCCGCGGCAGAAGACGAGGCTGGGGCGCCGGCCGTCGAGGTAGGCGACGCAGGCGAGGAAGCGGTTGGAGCGGTTGCCGTAGTCGTCGCCCCAGGCGGCCTTGAGCTGGGCGGGGGTGGGCGAGTCGGTGTCGGGGTGGCGGCGCGGCACGTAGGGCACGGTGTCGAGCGCGCGTCCGTCGCGGCCGTCGAAGATGGTGAGGTATTCGGGCCCATCGTTGACGGTGCCGACCGGGTAGGAACGGGATCCGGGGGCGGAAGCGACGGCGCGGTGGTCGGCCTCGGGGTCGCCGATCGGGCGGCCGAGGCCGTCGCGCGTGCCGTCGGCGGTCTTGGTGGCGAACTCGGCGCGCCCGTCGCCGTCGAGATCGAAGACGAGGAAGTTGGAGATGTGCGCGCTGGCGACGATGTTGCGACCGAGGTCGATGCGCCAGAGGCGGGCGCCGTCGAGTTTGTAGGCGTCGAAGAGGACGGGGCCGGTGTGGCCGCCCATGCCGCCGCCGTGGGAGTTGCCGGGCTCCCAGCGGAGCACGAGTTCGTAGGCGCCGTCGCCATCGAGGTCGGCGGGCGCGACGTCGTTGGCGGAGTAGGTGTAGGTCTGGCCGTCGGGCGAGACGCCGCCGGGCGGAGGTTGAATCGGCACGGTGAGCCATGCGTCCGAAGAACCGGGCGGGAGGACAAAGGGCGCGGAGGGGGCGGCGAGATCGGGCGCGCCGCCGGCGGCGCGCACGGAGTAGCGGACGGCGTCGCGATCCCCGAGCGGGTGGCGGTCTAGGAAATGGGTGGCGCCGGTGAGCGGCGCGGAGTTGATCCGCACCTCGGGGCGTTCGCCGATGCTGCGGTAGACATCGAAGCCGGTGTCGGCGGGTTCGTTGCCGAGCAGGCGCCAGGACACGAAGATTTCGCCGCTGGCCGTGGGGAGGGCGACCACGCCGCGGTCAAGTTTTTCAAGGCAGGGTTGCGCGGGCAGGGGAAGCGCCGCGGCGGCAAGCAGCAGGAGGCCCGTAAGACGCGGGTAACGCATGGGGTGCGGCGAAGCAAAGTCGGCGGGCGCCGCGCGGCAATCCCGCCATAAACCCGGAATCCGCGATTATCGCGGGTCGTCTCGCCCAAGCTGTCGGCCGCCAGCTCGCGACTCAACAGCTTGCGCGATAGTCCGCCGGGAAAATCGCGGAATCCGGGGATAAAAAAGCGGGCCCGGGAAAGGGCCCGCGGGGAGAGGTTGAAAACGCGGAGGTGAGAGGCGAGCGGGCGCGAGGCTTACTCGGCCTTCTTCTCCATCTTGTTCTTTCGTTCCGCCTTTTGTTTTTCGCGGTCGGCCTTGGCGGCTGCTTTTTCCTCGGCGCTTAGCTTGCCGTCCTTATCGGTGTCATACTTCTCGATCAGGGCCTTGTGTTGGGCCTCGCGATCGGCCTTCAAGGCGGCCTTTTCCTCGTCGTTGAGTTTACCGTCACCGTCTTTGTCGTATTTTTTGAAAGCGGGGGGCGGAACGACGGCCTTTTCGGCGGGTTTGTCGGAGTCTCCTTCGGCGTGGAGGGCGACGGGGGCGATCAGGGAGAGCGCGAGGCCGAGAAGGCCGGCGCGGGTGAACAGAACGGAGGTTTTCATGCGCCTCCGATATAAACCATGTCGCGCGTCGCGGCTCAAGCGGTGATACCTGAAAATCCGAAGAACGGGAGGGACGCCGTATCGGGCGTTCCGCCCGCTTCGCGTCCGGAAGATCGTGGGCAGGAGACCCGAGCATCCCAAGCTCCTGACGGTGCTTTCTGTTGCGCCAGGTTCGGCCCGGATTCGTGGGTGGGGCCGATTGCGTCGGGGCGGAAACGAGTTATTCTGTCCGAACCCCCTCAACGATGCCTTCGGCCGGTCCACGGTTTTGGGCGCGGTGTCTGGTCGCCGTTTTCGCCTCGGCGCTGTGGGCGGAGGGTTTGCCTGCCGAGGCGGAGAACCTCGAAACGCGCGAGGCGCCCGAAGCGAAGAGCACGACGCCGGAGGAGTCGTCGCTTCCGGATCGGGTTCGCACGGACACCCTGGGCCGGGGACGCGCCTGGATTTCGTTGCGCCCGCATTTCGGCGATTTGCTCAACAAGGACCATTTCGGCGTGACGGTGCGGGGGCGCTACGGGATTTCCGAGGATTGGGAGGCGGTGGGGCGGGTGAACGCCTACGTCGCGCACGGGCTGGGGGACGTGCCGGCGTTTTCGAAGGTCGGCATCTCAGGCGTGCAGGTCGGGTTGCGCCGTCAACTCGCCCGGCAGCCGGAAAGCGAGGTCTCGGTGGTCGCCGGCATGGATTACAGCCGGCCGGTGGGGCGGCCGCCGAAAGAGATGGCCGACGCGTTTTCGCACCTCACGCCTCATGTGATCGTGTCGCGCCGGCTCGAGTCGCGACCGGAGTGGACCACCTATGTGCGGGTCGGCCTGGATTTCGTCACGCTCACCACGCCCTCGGCGCGGGAGGAGGACGACCTTGCCGAGGACGCGTGGACGATCACGCCCGGCCTCAATTGGGAACGCGGAGATTGGAGTTGCACGCTCGAGGCGCACGTCCGTTCAAGCGCGGGTCTCGGCTCGGGCCGCGAACACCGGGTGGGGCTGGCGCCTTCGGTGAACTGGCGTCTGCCCGCGGAGTGGACGCCCGGGAGAAAAGGCCGGTGGGTGCTCGGTCTCGGCGTATCCGTGAATCATGACGGGGATAAGGCCGACGTCGGCGTGCGAGGCAGCCTGCGCACGGATTTCACGTTGCGGGAGCTTTTCGGGCGGGGCGCCGCGCGGGCGCCGGAAAAGGCGCGATGAGCCCCGGGCTCACGCGTGCAGCGGGAAAGTCTCGAGGACGCGATGCGTGACGCCGCCCGGGGCTGGATCGCTGGCCATGAGGTGGAAGGTTTCGACGCGCCAGACGGGGCCGGCGAAGTCGCGGTGGCGCTTGAGCCACTGCTCCACCGTGGCGGGATGGGCTTCGCGGACGCGGCCGAGGGTGAAGTGCGGCACGAAGGGCGTGAGCTCGAAGGGCACGCCGCTCGCGAGCAGGCGGTCGTCCACCTGTTGGCGCAGACGATGGAGGAACGGGTGTCCGTTGCCCACGCCGGCCCAGACCACGCCCGGGTTTCCACGAGGCGGAAAACGCCCGACGCCCTCGACGCCGAGGGGAAAGGGGGCGCCGGTCACGCGGGCCAGCGCTTCGCGGACCGCCTCCTTTTGGTCTTCGGTCACGTCGCCGATGAAGCGCAGCGTCAGGTGGAGTTGTTCCGCGGGCGTCCAGCGCGCGCGGGCAAGGCCGTCGGCGAGACTCGCGAGCGCCGCGCGGGCGGGTTCGCTTGGCGGCAAGGCGACGAAGAGACGATGGCGGGCGGCGGACATGGCGGCGGCGAAACATCCGCAGCGAAACCCGAAATCCCGCGGAGGCGAGCGCGAGGCCCGCCGCGTCTCAAAACTCCGTGCGCTCGGCCTCGGCCACGCGGCGGTCTTCGTGGCCGGCGCGATCGCGCACGACGACGTCGCGCACGCGGCGGAGCACGAAATCCGCGCCCTCGCCGGGACGGCGCGCGCCCTCGGCGCCGGAAAAGACGACCCGGCTCGCCTGGTCGACGACGAAGGCGGGGCGGGCGTCGGGCGCGAGAGTGGTGCAAACCACGTCGCGCAGGCGGATGTTTTTCGCGTGGCGGATGTAGAAGCCGTGGCTCGGCGTGACGCCGAACATCGAAGGCTCCGGGTAGGCGCGCTCGTTCTCCGGCAGCTCGCGGGCGGCCTGCTCGGCGGTGCCGCCGCCCGCGGCGACGATGCGGATGTTGCTCAGCTCGACATCCTCGATGTCGGCGCCCGGGAGGCCGGCGATGAGGGACGAGTAGTTCGGGTCGGCGTCGTGGACGGTGATGTTGCTCAGGCGGATGCGGCGCATGCCGCCGACCTTGGCGCCCTCGGGGCCGCGCATGCGCAGGCCGACGCGCAGGAAGAGGGGCGCGGTGGTGACCTCGCGCATGACGATGTCGGAAATGTTCACGTCCTCCATCGCGCCGCCGTCGACGGTTTCGAGCGCGAGGCCGCGGCTGCGCTCGAAGACGCAGTTGGAGATCGTGATGTTGCGGAAGCCGCCGTTGGACTCGGTGCCGAACTTTATGCGGCCGGTGACGCGGTCGCGGTCGGGCGCCATCTCCTGGGTGCGGCCGCGGGTGCCGTCGAGGAGCGTGCCGGGGTCGAAGCCGCTCACCTGGCAGTTGGTGATGACGACGTTCTCGGTGGGGCGGGCGAAGCCGAGGCCGAAGGAGCTCTTGAGCACGATGGCGTCGTCGTTCGGCGTGTTGACCGCGCAATTGGAGACGCGGACGTGGCGGCAGGCGTCGATGTCGAAGCCGTCGCGCAGGGTGTCGACGGTGACGTTGTCGATCACGAGGTTGTCGACTCCGGTGGCGAGGAGGGCGAAGTGGCCGCCGTTGACGATGGTGAAGTCGCGGAGGACGACGTGGCGCGAGAGCTTGAGGGCGATGGCCTTGTTGCCTTCGCCGACCATGCTTTCGAATTCGTTTTTCCAGGCGGCTCCCTTGCCCTCCGGGTCGACGGCGCGGGTGGCGTCGGCGGCGTCCTTGAGGGTGGTGGGCGTGTCGCCGGGACGCTCGGCGCGGCGCGGGCCGGGGCCGCGGCGGGTGAGGCCGTCGCCGAGGATGCGGCCGGGGCCGGTGATCGAGACATGCTCGACGTTTTCGCCCCAGATCAGGCTGTTGCGCCAGTGGCTGTGTCCAAAATCCTGATACATGTCCCACTCGTTGGGCTCGGGCGGATCGTAGGCGCCCGGGTGCTTGCCCGGCGTGGCGGCGCGGAGGACGGCGCCGTGCTCGAGCCGGAGCCCGACATGGCTGCGAAGGCGGATCGAGAACGAGAGATAGTCGCCGGCGGGCAGGACGACCACGCCGCCGCCCTCGGCGGCGGCGGCGTCGATGGCGCGCTGGATGGCGGCGGTGTCGAGCGTGGTGCCGTCGCCCTTGGCGCCATGGGCGCGCACGTCGTGATCGGCCGCGCGGGCGGAGAGGGCCGCGCCGCCGAGGGCGCAGACGACCCGGAGGAGGCGAAGGAGGGCGATGCGGACGACGGCGAAAGGCGAGGGGCGGGGCATGGGCTTCGACTTTCCCGGACGCGCGAAACGAAACAACCCCCCGCGCACCTGACGGTTTGAATGGACGGACGGCGAAGGACGGGGTGGGGGCGCGGTCGATCATGCAGGCCCGGCCGGTGGCCGGGCGGCCGCAATCGGCAGCCAGACCAGCGGTCTGGCCTACAGTCGGGCATCAGACGCCGAGGCGGGACTTGGCCTCGGCAAGGGAGATGCCCTCGATGCGGACGAGCTTGTGGCGCGAGAGGTCGCCGTGCTGCACGGTCACCGCGCGGCGCGGGAGCCCGAGGGTGTCGGCGAGGAACTCGCAGAGCGCGTCGTTGGCCCGGCCCTCCACGGGCGGAGCGTGCACCTTCACCTTGAGCGCCTCGCCGAGCCAGCCGCAGACCTGGCTGCGCGGGGCGTTGGGCACGGCCTTTATCGGGAGAACGCAAGCGGCGGGCGGGACGGAGGGAGTTTTGGCGGAGGCTGGTTTCACGAGGGAAGAGACGCGGCATCGGCATATCGCCGCGTTGTGGCGGTGAAAATATCCAAGATGATGAAGACGCTCGTCGCGAAGCCGTCGTGATTTCCCGCTTGGCGGAAAATGAAATATCGTGACACGATAGAAATATGTCCTCGTTGAGTCCGCCCGCTGAAACATCGGTGTCGAAATCCGATTACGAGCGGCTGGCCGCCTTTCGCTATGCGCTGCGGCGCTTTCTGCGCTTCAGCGAGGAGATGGCGGCGGAGCAGGGGCTGACGCCGCAGCAGCATCAGGCGTTGTTGGCGGTGCAGGGCATGCCCGGGCGCGAGCAGGCGACGATCGGCGAGCTCGCGGAGCGGCTCCAACTGCGGCATCACAGCGTGGTCGGCCTCGTGGATCGGCTGGAGCGGGAGAAGCTTTTGCGGCGCGAGGCGTCGCCGGATGACGGCCGCAGCGTGGTGGTGCGTCTGACGGCGGCGGGGCTGCGCCGGCTGGCTGCGATCTCGGCGGCGAACCGCGGCGAGTTGTCGCGCGTGGGGCCGGACTTGCAGGCCGCGCTGGAGCGGGTGCTGGCGGCGGCGGAGACGGAGCGTGAGGGGGCGTGAACGTCGAAAGGCCTCAGGCGGAGGAGGGGCGAGGGGAAGCCACGGTGTCGTGGCGGCTTTGCCTGCTCGCGATGATCCTGGCGTTGGTCGCGACGGCGGCGGCGCGCGGTTTGCTTGGGCTTATCGGGGCGGTGGGCGGAGCGTTTGAAGCGGCCCGCGGCCATTCCCGGCTTTGGATCTTGTTTGGTCCGGCCTTGGGCGGGCTGGGCGTGGGTTTGATCGCGCGCTTTGGGACGCGCGCCGTGCTCGGACACGGAATCCCCGAGGTGATGCAGCAGGTGCTGGCGAACCGGAGCCGAGTGGCGCCGAGGACCGCGTTTTTCAAGCCGCTCGCGTCGGCGCTGGCGATCGGATCCGGCGGTCCCTTTGGAGCGGAGGGACCGGTCATCTCGCTGGGTGGAAGCGTGGGATCGCTGCTCGGACAGGCCTTGCCGGCGACGACGGGCGAACGAAAAACGCTGCTAGGGGCGGGCGCGGCGGCGGGAATGACGGCGGTGTTCGGGACTCCGCTTGCGGCGACCTTGCTGGCGATCGAGCTGCTGCTTTTCGAGTTTAGGCCACGCTCGGCGCTGCCGGTCGCCTTGGCGGCGTTGGTCGCGGAGGGGGCCCGGATGGCGATGGGTCACGGGGCGCCGGAATTTTCGGCGCCGGAGGCGGGCGCGATGGGCGCGGGGGCGCTGCTTTTTTTCGTGTTGCTGGGCGTCGCGGGAGGGGCGGCGGCGACGGGTGTCGCGCGGGCGGTGCATGCCTTGGAGAAGCTGTTCCAGCGTTGTCCGGGGCCTTGGCTGCTGCGCCCGGCGCTGGGCGGTTTGTGCGTCGGGGCGATCGCCTGCTTTTTGCCCGTCGTGACGGGGCCGGGTTATGGCGAGATCGACGCGCTTCTCGCCGGCGAGGTGGCGCTCGGCGCGGCGGCCGCTCTCTGCCTGGGAAAACTGGCGGCGTGGACGCTGGCTCTCGGGGGCGGCACGTCGGGCGGCACGCTGGCGCCGATGCTGGTGATCGGCGGGGCGGCGGGAGCGGCGGCGGCGCGTCTGGCGGGGTTGGCGGACTTTGCCTGGGCCCCGGCGCCGGGCGCGGCGGCGCTGGCGGGCATGGTGGCGTTTTTCGCCGGAGGCTCGCGCGCGCTGTTCGCGACCGTGGCGCTGGGAGTGGAGATGACGGGAGCGCCGGGAATGTTCGCGCCTTTGCTGGCGGCGGCGGTGCCGGCGGTGCTGATCGCGCATGCCATCGCGCGGCATTCGTTGATGAGCGGCCCGGTGGAAAGCGGCGGCGTGCGCGTGCCGGGCGGGCTGGCCACGGATGCGTTCGAACACATCTCGGTGCGCGAAGCCATGTCCGTCCCGGCTCCGCGGATCGGCGCGGAGATGACGGTGCGCGAACTGGCCGCGAGCATCGCGGAACCGGTTTCGGAGCACGCGCGCCATTCGGCGTGGTTGATCGTGGACGGGGAGGGCAAGCTGGCGGGCGTCGCGACCCGGCTTGACGTGTTGTTGGCGGTGGAGCGCGGGGATTTTGCGCGCGGCGTGCTCGAAATCGGGACGAGGTCCGTCGTGACGGCATTCCCGGACGAGACGCTCGACGTGGTGCTCGCGCGCATGCATGCGCGCGATGTCGGGCGCGTGCCGGTGGTGAGCCGCGGCGATCCGCGTCGCGTTGAGGGCTATCTTGGCCGCGCAGCCATCATCGGAGCGAGGAGCCGGCGGTGGGAGGCGGAACGGCGGCGCGAACCCGGTTGGTGGAGCGCGCGCGTGCCGGCGGCCGAATGAATTTTCCAAAATGAAGAACCTGTTGCCCAAATCGTCCCTGTCCGTTTTCGCCGCCCAGGCCGCGTTCGCCATGCTCGCCGGCCTCGTCTATTACGCGCTCTGAGCCGGTCCGCGGCACCATGCGCCGTTTCCGCTATCAGGCCGACGCGTTGTGCGTGGCCGCGACGCTCGCCTACG
>CAMLNJ010000101.1 GCA_946481225.1 uncultured Verrucomicrobiota bacterium
TCCAGTTCAACGGCCGCGAGGTCGGCACCGGCGGCGGCGCCCACCTCGTCTTCGGCGGACCCGAACCCGAGAAGTCGCCCTTCTTCCTCCACCCCGCGCTGCTGCCCTCCGTCATCAAATATTTCCAACGCCACCCCGCGCTCAGCTACGCCTTCACCGGACTCTACATGGGCCCGAGCTCGCAGGCCCCGCGCATCGACGAAAGCACCTACGAGGCGCTCTACGAGCTGGAGATCGCCTGCGACGGCGCCGCCCGCGTCGGCTCCTCGTGGAATCTCCCCCTCTACGACCTGCTTTTCCGCGACCTGCTCATGGACCGCTCGGGCAACACCCACCGCGCCGAGATCAGCGTCGACAAGCTCTGGAATCCTTTCGCGGGCAACGGGCGGCTCGGCCTCGTCGAGTTTCGCGCCTTCGAGACGCATCCCGAACCCGCCGCGCAGTCGCTCGCCGCGCTCTTCGTCCGCGCCATCCTCGCGCGCTGTGCCGCCGTCCCGCTCTCCGGGGGCTTCATCCGCTGGGGCGGCGAACTGCACGACAAGTTTTTCCTGCCCGCGTTCGTCTGGGACGACCTCGCCGCCGTCTGCGCCGACCTCCGCGCCCACGGCATCCCCTTCGACGAGGCCTGGCTGCGTCCGCTTTGGAACTGGCGTTTCCCGCAAATCGGCCGGCTCGAGCTCGAGTCCGCCGGCTCCGGAAAGAACACCAAGCCCGTCTCCCTCGTCTTCCGCCAGGCGCTCGAAGCCTGGCCCTTGCTCGGCGAATCGCCCAACGCCGGCGGCGTCGCGCGCACGGTCGACGCCAGCATGGACCGCCTCGAGGCCTTCGTCACCGACGCCTCGGCCCCCGAACGCGGCCTGCTCCTCGTCAACGGCCTCCCCTGCGCGTTTCGCCCCGCCGACGGCGGCGCCGCGGCCGGCATTCGTTACCGGGCATTCTATCTCCAACCCGCCCTGCAACCGCACCGCCAGGTCGACGCGCCGCTCCTCCTCGAGTGGGTCGACAAAGCGACGCGCACCGTCGTCGCCGCCGCGCGCTGGCACGTCTGGAACCCGCGTGGCGCCGCCTACGCCGAGCCTCCCGCCGACGAGACCGAAGCCGCCGCCCGCCGCGCCGAGCGCTGGGAACCCTGGCCGCAAACCGTCGGCCAGCCGCGCCTCGTGCCGCGCGCCAGCTTCGCCCCCGAGAGCCGGCACACGCTCGACCTCCGCCGCGCGCATCTCGACGCGTGAGCGGCAGGGCGGGCGAAAGCGCTCCGTCGTTCCGTCCGAACCGTTTTGTCCCGCCCCGGCGCTCCGCGCCGCTCAGCCGCCGATGCCGCCGAGCAGCTCGTCCAGCGAGCCCGCGGCCGCGAGTTTCGCCTTCGCCTCGGCGCAGCGCGCGGCCGGCGCCAGGCCGGTGTTCTCCGCGAGGAACAAGATATAGCTCGCGACATTCTTGGCGAAGCCCAGCCGCCCCTCCGCGCTGATCGCGTAGAAGCGGGCGCGCTGCCGGTAGCCCGCCGCGGTGTGATCGCCCAGCGCCGCTTTCTCCGCCCGGCCGTCGGCGGCGAGCACATGGAGAAAGTTATACTCGAACCAGAACATGTGCTCCGGACTGGGCGCGAGCGCCTCGACCGCGCGGCGCGCCGCGGCGGCGTCGCCGAAGACGGTCTCGGCCGCGGCGGCGTCCTTGGCCGCGCCGGCCTTCACGAGCGCGTCGACGATGAAGCTGCGCGCCATCTTGCGCTCCGTCGCGTCCGCCGCGAACGCGCCGGCGAGGGCGAGCTCGACGGTGAACTTATACCAATCGCGCCACAGAGCCTGGTCGCCCGCGTCCTTCGACGCGAAGAGCGCGCGGCCCATCTCGTAGGTGTAACGTCCGCTGGTCTTGATCTCGAGCCGCGAGCCCGTGACCTCGCCCATCACCTGGTAGTTTTCCGCCGACTTGCCCGAACCGGAATGGAAGCCGATGCCGGCGCCGAAGGCCTTGCACACCGCCCACTGTTTCTCGATCAGGCCGCGGAGCGCGGCGTTGTCCGGATAGGGCATGTTCTTCTGGAAGCCGAAAGCCGGCGCCACGAAATCGATCTTCATCCCGAGCGCCTCGCAGAGCGCGAGCATCACCGCGGTCGTCTCCGGCGTGGTGAGTCCGGGCAGCTCGTCGATCGAGAGCTCCCGCAGATACGAACGGCCGATCTCGGTCGTGAACGCGGCGGCGCGCGCGACCGCGTATTTCTCGTCGCGGCGCTTCATCTTCGCCATCGAGGGCCAGACCGTGGAGAGCAGTTCGCAGAAGGCCTTTTCGTCGAGCGTCAAGCCGGCCTGCGCCACGCGGGCGCGGACTTTGGCGACGAGCGCCGGATCGATGTCCTCCACCTTCGCGCGCGTGCCGGCGGCAAGCTCCGGCGAGAGGTCGAAAGTAATATAGCTCGCGAGCAGACAACCGCGCACAAGGGCGTCCTCGCGCACGTCGAACTTGCCGCCGATGGGCTGGTGGTCGGCGTTGAAGCTCCACGCGATGCGACGGCGATGAAAGCCGTTCTTCACCTTCGAGAGCACGCATCCGTGGCTCATGCCCTCGACGCTCTGGCCCTGGTGCCCCTCGGGCACGTTCGCGCCGATGAACGGGAACGGCACGGTGTCGAGACGTCCGTCCATCATCGCGTCGACGTCGTAGACGAGCTCGCGCGGGATCGAGTTCTGGTTCGCCGTGAGACCGAGGCCGAGATGGGCCATCGCCCATTCGACCGCGGGCCAATGCAACGTGGTGAAGCGCGCGCCGATGCCCAGCGTTCCGCGGCCGAGATTGCCGCCCGCGGTCGGGAAAATCGTCGCGCCGGCGTCGTGTTCCTGGATCAGGTTTTTCAGACGAAGCAGATTCGCCCAGCTGGCGGGGAAGATCGTCGCGCCGTCCGCGGTGGGCTCGCCGCCCTCGAGAGCGGGCGCCGCGCCGCCGGCCCTGGAGACGAAATGCCAGCCATGGTCGCCGGTCGCGGGATCCTCGAAGAGCGACCAGTCGCCAGCGGCGGTGGCGAAGCCGCTCTTCGCGAAGCTCTTGGTATTGCCCGCGGCGTGAGCGGAACGGAGCGCGGGCCAATCGAGGCAAAAGTCGGGGCTTACGCAGGGATTGCCGGCGATGCGCAGGCCATTCTGGAGCAGGAAGTTGTTTAGGCGCGAGGACATGAGGGGATGGATTCCTTCCATTCCATCCCCGCTCGCGCGAGGCCGCCAGAGCGGCGCTTCTGAAAAAAGCCTCAGGTTCGTATCAACTCGCGCCGTCCGCTGGAACGCGGCGTCCGACTTCGGACACCGCGGCGAGAAGTTCGCCCATGGCGAGCGGCTTGCACAACACCCGGTCGACTCCGATGCGGAGCAGTTCCTCACCGAGACCCGGATCGACCAATCCGCTGACCACGATCACGCCGCGCGCCAAACCGCGGCCGCGCGCGCGCTCCAGCATGGCCCGCCCCGAGAGGCGCGGCATGTTCAGGTCCGCGATCAGCAGGTCGTAGGGCGCTTCCTTGGGCTCCTCCAGTTGGCGCAGGCCGGCCTCGCCGTCGGCGGCGCACGTCACGAAGTGTCCCGCTTGCGACAGCACCTCACGGAAGGTCGCGCTCACGAGCTCGTTGTCCTCGACGAGCAGCAGGCGAAGCCCCGCGGGGCTCGGCGCGACCGGCTGCGGCTCCCGAGGCGGCTCCACCACCGCCGCGCCTTCGGCCCGCGTCATGGGAAGGTAGATCGCGAACGTGGTTCCGACGCCCGGCGCGGTGCGGAGCTCGATATGCCCGCCGAGCCCTTCCACGACGTTCCACACCACCGCCAGCCCCAGCCCGGTGCCATGGCCCGGCGCCTTCGTGGAGAAGAAGGGCTCGAAGGCCCGCCGCCGCACCTCGGGGCTCATGCCATCGCCATTGTCGGAAACGGTGAGCACGAGGCAGCCCGAGGTCCGGCGCAGGGTCTGCGGCGCGCCGGATGGCGCCTGCGTGCAGTAGCTGGTGGAAACGAGCAACCGCGGCGCCCAATCCGGCGGCGCCCCGCGCTCGATCCGCGCGAGCAAGGCGTCGCGGGCGTTGAGCGAGAGATTCATCACGATCTGGGTGACCGCGCCCTTGGTGAGCGGCGTGGGCGGAAGGCCCGCGGCCAGCTCGGTGCGCAGCTCGATCCGCCGGTCCAGGGTGTGCCGCAGCAGATCCATCGCCGCCTCGACGAGCGGGTTCAGGTTCAGCAAAACGGGCGTGTCCGAGGTCCTGCGCCCCACCGCGAGGATGCGCTGGTTGAGCTGCGCGGCCTGCATGATCGAGTCCTCCACCGGCCGGAGCATCGCCACCAGGCGGGCGTCGCCCGCCCTCTCAGCCGTGATCTGGCCGATCTGCATGAGCATCGGCGTGAGCAGATTGTTGAACTCGTGCGCCACGCCGCCCGCGAGCTGCCCGATCGATTCCATGCGCTGCGTCTGACGAAGCCGCTGCTCGAGGGCCACGCGCTCCGTAATGTCATGGGCGTGCGAGGCCACCGCGATCACGCGGCCGTCGCCGTCGACCAGCGGAGTGTTGGTCCACTCGCAGGTGATCATGCGTCCGTCCTTGGTGCGGTTCTCGTTGATGTGCTGCCCGCCGCCCTTGCGCTCCAGCAGCCGCCGGCAAATCTCGTCGATCTCGGCCAGGATATTGTCCGGCAGGATGAGCTCGTCAAAACGCCGGCCCACGGCCTCGGCCGAGCCATAGCCGAAAATGCGCTCCGCCGCCGGATTCCAGCGCAACACCCTCCGGTCGGGGCCCCATTCGATGTAGGCGAGCGGCATCTGCTGCACGTGCAACGCGAGCCGCCGCTCGGAGTGGCGGCGCGCATGCTCCGCCTCCACCCGGTCGGTCACGTCCAGCTCGACCGCCACGAGGCCGATGCGCTGCGGCCCCTCGATCACGGGCGCGATCAGGCGGAAAATGTGCCAGGGTCGGTCGTCCCGCCGCCCCTCGATCTCGCGCGTCACCACCGCTCCGGCGCGGGCGCGACGGCAGTCCTCCTCCAGCCCGGCCCGCTCCTCCGGCCGGAAGGCAAAATCCGCGAGGGAGCCGCCTTCCGCCGCCCCGCGGGTGAGCGCCGCGCGGGCGTTGTGCGCGCGACAGAGCCCGTCCGCGTCGAGCAACCAAAGCGCGAAGGGCAGATGGTCGAGCATCGCCCGAAGCCGCGCGTCGCTCATGCGCAGACGGGCCTCCGCCGCGGAGCGCGCGGCCAGCTCGGCGCGGTTGACCGAAACCACCGCGCCGCTGCCCGCGAGAATCGCCACCATCACGCCGAGGTAGAGCAGGGCCACGCGGCGCCGCTCGAACAACTCCGCCCGCCACAGATCAGCCGAATAATCCACGCCCAGCACCGCCTCCACCCGGCCCAGCGCGTCGCGCATCGGCACATGCACGCTCACCCAGGTGCCCCAGCGATCCGTCACCGGATCGGCGAGCGCGGTCGTCTCGCCCGCGAAGGCCCGCCAAATCTCGTCGCCAGCCTGTGGATACAGTTCCCCCGGCCGCGTGCGCGACTCCCGCTCGCCCGTGAACTTGCCGTCCTTGTCATAGTCCGTCTCGGCGTCGACCATCAGCATCACCCCGCCCCCGGGCGCGCGCCGATAGGTGTAGATGTCGCTCACCAGAGGGTTGAGCTCCACCCAGCGTTTCAGGGCCTCGATCATCGCGAGATAGCGGGGGTCGCCCTCCGCCTCGTCGACCCGGAGCAGCGCGTGGCCCATCTTCTGGAGCTCGGCCGCGTAGGTCGGCGCCATCCCCTCGAGCAGCGCGATCACTCGGCGCTGCGGACGACGCCCCGCCTCCTCGACGAAAAAGAAGCCGCCGAGCACGAGCGCGGCGAGCGCCAGCCAGAACACTCGCGGCAGCGACGCCGGCGGACGACGCCAGCGCCTCAGCCCCCAGGCCATGCCGCCGAACGCTGCCGCAGCGCCGAGCGCGAAGACGAGAAAGTCCCAGTGACCCGACAACCAATCACGCAACATGCCCGGCAGCGTGCGGCGCGGACCGCCTCGCGCAAGCCCTTCTCCCGGCGCCTGGCGTAGTGCGCTAGTGCGCCATTCCCAAGGCCGACGGGCGGGACGCCCGTGCCACGCTAGCGCGTGTCCTGCCGCACCTCGGCGACCTTGCCCCCGGAGAAGGTCACCTTGAAATACTCGCGCGGCCGCGCGTAGCCCCGGCGATAGTCGTCGTAAAAGAACGGATACCCTCCCATGTAGTGGTGGTAGTGACCGCGATAAAGCGGGGCGCCGGCGAGGTCGTCGTAGGTCGTGTAGCTCCAGATCTCGGATCTCCCCTGCGCGTCGGTCCTGGTCCAACGCTGGTCCGGATCGCCCACGGCGAGCAGGACCATTTCCGGGGTGAAGCCGATGCCCACCTTGCCTTCGCGGATCAATGCCTGCTCGGCCGCCGGCAAGGAATCGAAGAGAGCCTGGTTGCGCTTGATCCGCGTCGCGGGCGTCGAACAGGCCGCCAGCAACGCCAGGCCGAGGACCGCGAGCCCGACGGGGCGGACGAAAAAACGAAAGAGGGTTTCCATGGCGAAAACGAAGCCCGGTCCCATTCCCTCGGCAAGCGGCCGCGCTCCTCGCCCCCCGCCCTCAAACGCTCGGCTCAGCGCGCCCCCCGGGCCTTGCCCGCCGCGTCGCCGGACGTCCCGGCCCCCGCGTCGCGAAACGCCCCCTTCTCCGCCGCCTGCACAAATCCCTCCGTCACGCTCTTCAGCTCCTCCCAGCGCGCCCGGATCGTCTTGGCCTCCGCCGCCGAGACCTGCTGATCGACGCTCGCCGCCGAGATGACGACCAGCAGCTCGGCGAAATCCCGCACGATCTCGTTGGTCGCCGGCACCAGCGCGTTACCCGGCGCCTTGGCGGGCGGGTTCTCGATAAAAAACCCTCCGGCCTGCGCGCAGACCCAGTGGGCGATGCGTTTGTCGCCCGTCGCCTTAAGCAGTTGCTCGATGCGATCGAGCGGGTTGCTCGAGCCGCTGCCGGCCGCCTCGCCCGGCGGCTCCGCCCACTTGTAGATCAGGGACAGCGACAGGTTCATGTCGGCCGCGATCTGCTTGGCGCTGGTGCGCTTCAGGACATCTTTGAGCAACTCGTGCGACTGCATCCGCGAACCCTGCGGAGCACATAAGTCGGACGCAAGCCGGTCGTATTCGTGCTAAAGGGAAGCTTAATTCGGGTTTTTCGGCGTGCCAACCCGCCCCCCCTCGGCGCAAGCTCGCAACTTTTCTTTCCATGAACATCCACGAGTATCAGGCCAAGGCCTTGTTCGAGAAATTCGGGGTGCCCGTCCCCAAGGGTGCCGCCGCCAAGTCCGCCGAGGAGTTCGACGCCGCGCTGGCCAGCCTCCCCGAAGGCGCCACGATGGTGAAGTCCCAGATCCACGCCGGCGGGCGCGGCAAGGGCACCTTCACCGACGGCTTCAAGGGCGGCGTGAAGTTCTGCAAGACCAAGGCCGACGCCAAGGAGATCGCCGGCAAGATGCTCAACAACACCCTCGTCACCATCCAGACCGGCCCCGCCGGCCGCAAGGTGCAGACGGTCTACTTCACCGTCGCGAGCGACATCAAAAAGGAATACTACCTCGCCGTCCTCCTCGACCGCGCCTCCTCCCGCCCGGTCATCGTCGCCTCCACCGAGGGCGGCGTCGAAATCGAGAAGGTCGCCCACGACACTCCCGAGAAGATCACCAAGGTCGTCATCGATCCCGCCTACGGCATCGCCGACTTCCAGCTCCGCCAGATCATCGGCTCGCTCCAGCTCACCGGCGCCGAGGCCAAGAACGCCGCCAAGCTCCTCAAGAACCTCTACACGATGTTCTGGGAAACCGACGCCGCCATGGTCGAGGTCAACCCCCTCATCACCACCCCGGCCGGCGACGTCCTCGCCCTCGACGCGAAGGTCTCCTTCGACAGCAACGCCCTCTACCGCCATCCCGAGATCGTCGCCCTCCGCGACCTCAACGAGGAAGACCCGAAGGAAATCGAGGCCTCCAAATACGACCTCGCCTACATCGCCCTCGACGGAAACATCGCCTGCCTCGTCAACGGCGCCGGCCTCGCGATGTCCACCATGGACATCATCAAGCACTACGGCGGCAACCCCGCCAACTTCCTCGACGTCGGCGGCGGCGCCTCGAAGGAAAAGGTCGTCGCGGCCTTCAAGATCATCCTCGGCGACGCCAATGTGAAGGGCATCTTCGTGAACATCTTCGGCGGCATCATGGACTGCAACGTGATCGCGGAGGGCATCGTCGAGGCCGTGAAGGAAGTCGGCCTCAAGCTCCCCCTCGTCGTCCGCCTCGAAGGCAACAACGTCGCCAAGGGCAAGGAAACCCTCGCCAAGTCCGGCCTCGCCCTCGTCAGCGGCGACACCATGGCCGACGCCGCCCAGAAGATCGTCAAACTCGTCGCCTGAGACCCGCTCCGGGAAATCATAAATCTTAAATCATAGATCATAAATTCCATGAGCATTCTCATCACGCCCCAGACCAAGATCCTCGTCCAAGGCATCACCGGCGACTTCGGCGGCAAGCACGCCAAGCTCTCCCTCGACTACGGCACCCAGCTCGTCGCCGGCGTCACCCCCGGCAAGGG
>CAMLNJ010000102.1 GCA_946481225.1 uncultured Verrucomicrobiota bacterium
TGTAGAAGTAGGCGATGCCGGTGATGCCGTAGTAGGTGTCCTGGCCGCCCTTGATGAGGACGTCGTCGAAGACGAGGCGCTTGCCGGTGGTGGCGACAGTCTGGATGGGACCGGCGAAGGCGGGGGCGGAGGGATTGGAGCCGCCGGCGACGCTGGGAAGGGCGACGTAAACCTCGTTGTCCACGGTGAGGTTGCGCACGGTGACGTCGTTGGAGTCGAGACGGAGCGTGCCGAGGCCGCGCGCACCGGTGCCGTAGACCTCTGCGGGATAGGGATGGTAGATCACCACGTCCTTTCGACGGGCGCCGTCGCCCACGAGCGTGACGAAGTTCCGGTTCTGGGCGAAATAGACGGTGTCGCGATAGACGCCGGGTTTCACGCGGATGGTGCGCGGCAGGGTGTTGTTCTGCGGAACCCAGTCGGAGGCGCCCTGGATGGTCGCGAAGTCGCCGGCGCCGTCGAGGCCGACGGTGAGTTCGGTCGGGCCGGTGGAGGCGGTGGGAACCTCGGGGGCGGCGGACTTGGTGGAGAAACGCCAGGCGGTCGGACTCGTGATGGCGGGCACGGCGGCGTTGGCGGAGTCGAGGAGGAAACCGGCGTCCATCGTAACGTAGTAGGTTTTTCCATACGCCAGGCGTCCGGCGGCGGGGAGCGTGATCCAGACCTCGTTGCCGTAGATGGCGGCGGGCAGGTAGTAGACGGCCTTGCCCTGGAGCGTCTGGGTCTTCGCGTTGACGACGGTGGCGCTGAAGAGCGTGAAGGTGACGAAATCGGCGGGATCGACGGTCGCGACGACGGCGTCGTCGGATGCGTCGTGAATCCGGAAGGAGCCGGATTTTCCGAGCTTCGGCGCGGAGGGGAAGACGAGGCGGAGCTGCTGGTCGATCGCGATGCCGGTGGCGTTGTTGCCCGGAGCGAAGGTCACGGACTGCGTGCTCGGAACGCCGACGTAGACGGCCGCGGTGGTGGCGGCGCCGGCGGAGTTCGAGACGGTGACGGTGTAGTAGCCGGACTCGGCGGCGGTGAAACCGGTCACGACGAGGTCGGCGGTGGCGGCGCCGGAGAACGCGCCGCCGTTCGCCACGGTGGCGCCGTCGCGTTTCCAGATGTAGGTGACGGGCTCGGGCGAACCTGCGCCGACGTCGGCGGCGACGGAGATCGTGCAGGTCGAGCCGGCGGTGACGAGCGCGGCGGACGGGGGCGTGACGACGACGGGCGCGATGGTGAGCGAGGCGGCTGGGCTCGTCGTGGAGCCGGCCGAGTTGGTGATGACGACGCGATAGTAGCCGGCGTCGGCGGTGGTGAGCGAAGAGAGGCCGAGGAGCGCCGAGGTGGCGGACGGGATGTCGGTGAAGTCGACGTTGTTCAGGCTCTTTTGCCACTGGTAGGAGAGCGGGGCGGTGCCGTTGGCGGAAACGGTGAAAGAGGCCGAGCCGTTGACGGCGGCGGTCGCGGCGGCGGGACCCGACACGATGGTCGGGGCGATGGCGCCGGTGGTGACGGTGACGGTCGAGGCGGAGCTGGGGATGGAGCCGCCGTCGTTGGTGACGACGACATCGTAGGAGCCCTCGTCGGCGGAGGAGACGCCGGAGACGGTGAGCGCGTGGGTGGTGACGCCGGCGTAGGCGGAGCCGGAGCCGCTGGGGCCGTCGGCGAGGGGGCTGCCGTTTTTGCGCCATTGGTAGGTGAGCGTGCCTTCGCCGGTGGCGTTGACCGTGAGGGTGAGATCGCCGCCGACCGTGGCGCTGGCGCTCTCCATCGGCTGGAGCGTGATCGTCGGCACCGGGTAGGGCATCAGTTGATAACCTTGGTAATACTGGCCGTTGCTGGCGTTTTTCGCGGTGCGGAAGGTGAGCGCGCCGGCGGCGTCGACGACGGCGTGGACGCGGCCCCAGGAGTTGTTGTCGGAGGCGGTGCTGACGACGCCGGCGGAGGCGGGCGCGGTGAGGGAGTAGTTGGTGCCGTCGGTGGCGTAGATGTTGCCGGAGTTGCCACCGCGGATTTCGAGGAAGGCCGCCCCGCCGGAGGGGACGTTGGCGGCGTCGAGGAGGAATTTGCAGCCCTGGCCCGTCGTGGTGGTGCTGCCGTAGGCGTAGAGGTAGTAGTGGGCGTTGGCGGGGAGGCCGGTGAGCTTGTGGATCGAGCCGTTGCCGCCGCGGTAGATGCGCCAGGCGGTGCCCATGAGGGCGCCGGGGCCGAGGGCGGTGGTGCCGCCGGCGGAGCTGTTGGGCTCGACGCGAGTGGTGCTGGAAGTCTCGAGGTCCTGGACGTCGATCGAGACGGTGAGCTTCACGTCGGTCGCGGCACCGGAGGAGTCGGCGAGGGCGAGGTTGTTGGCGGAATTGCAGACGTATTGGCCGACGGTGCTCGTGCTGTTGGAGCCGATGGAGGGGTTGGGCCGGAGGATCTGGTTCCACGTGGCGCCGGCCACCGGCGCGGCGGCGGAGTAGTTCCAGCCGGGGCCGGGAGCGGCGATGGTCGTGGTGGTCGCCGCGGTCGGCGTGGCGCCGGAGGAGACCTGGCTGGTCGACATCTTCACGAAGATGGCGGGCGCGGATTGGGCGAAGAGCGCGGCCGACCCGGACAACAGACCGAAGAGGACGCCGAACCTGAAATTCCGAAACAGGGGTATCATAGGGGCAAAGAGAGGCGGCCGGCGCGAACGACGCCGGAGGGGAAGCACGAAAAGGTCGGGAGCCGCGCGGCGCGCGGCTCCCGAGAAGCCGGATTCGAATCAGCGGCGGCGACGGCGCGTGGCGGCGAAGCCCATGCCGGCCAAACCGGCGAGGGCCGCAAAGGAGGCGGGCTCGGGGACGGCGCCGACCGTGACGAGGGAGAGATCGCCGCCGCTCAGGGAGAGCGACGCGGTGACACCGGAGAGGTTCAAGTTGGCGATGGAGAAGTCGGAAACGAGCAGGGTTCCCGTGATGCTGCCAAAGCTCAGGAGCTTGTAGGCGCCGGCCGAGGAGACGGTGGAGCCGCCAAAATCGACGGTGTAGCCCGAAAGGTCGGAGGCTTCGGTGAAGGCGCCGCTCAGCGCGAGGAACGCGGTGCCGTTGTCGATCGGACGGCCGGCGAGATCGAAACCGAGTCTCGCCGAGGCGCTGGTCAACGCCAGGGAGGGCGCCGCGGCGGAGAAGGTCTCCAAGTCGAGCGTGCCGGCGCCCAGGGAAAGGGCGCTGCCGCTCGAGAGGGCGTTGTCCGCGCCCAGCGCCAAGGCGCCGCCGCTGATCGTGGTGGTTCCGGTGTAGGAGTTGGCGGCGTTGGAGAGCGTGAGCGTGCCGCCGTCCGTCTTGGTCAGGCCGCCGGCGACGCCGCTGCCGTTGAAGTTGGAGATGGCTCCGCTGATCGAAGTGTTGCCGGCGCCGGCGATGGTAAGCGTGCGCCCGGTGGTGGCGGATTCACTGAGGAAAACCGAACCGGAGAGCGTGGTCGCGGCGGTATTGGTGACGGTGAGGGTGCGGCTCCCGCCGGAATTGGTCACGTTGCCGCTGAAGGTGATGTTGTTCGCGCCGCCGATCTTGCCGTTGCCGCCCGTGAGGGTGATGGCGTTGGCGATGGTGCGAGCGCCGCCGCTGGCGGCGAGGGTGCCGGCTTGCAGGAGGACGGCGGTGTTGGTCGCCGCGCCGCTGCCGTTGACCGCGCCCAGGGCGTTGTCGTGGCCGAGCGCCAGCGTGGCGTTGCCCATGTTCACGGTCAGGGTGAGCTGACCGCCCGCGCCTCCATTGTGGAAGAGGGTGTTGTTGCCCGCGAGCGTCAACGTGCCGGTAGAGTTGCCGGAAAAGGTGGTGTTCACCACCGTCGTGCTGTTGTAGGTCGCGAGCGCGCCGGTGGTGGCATTGGCCGACGCGGAGGCGAGGGTGTTGATGACGAGGTTGCCGGTTTCGAGCGCGAGGTTCGCGTTGGGCCAGGTGCCGCCGCCGGGTTTGTCGGAAACGGCGAACTTGGAGAAGGTGGTCGTGGCGCCGGCGCTCGAGTTGGTGATCTTTGTCACGCGGCTGCCGCTGAGGTAGATCGTGGTGTTTTTAAAATCCACCAGGTCCGTGTTGGTGAGCTGGATGGAGGTGCCCGAGCCGACCGAGCCGAGCCGGATGCCGCCGATGTCGATGACGGTGCCGGTGACTCCGGGGGAAACCGAGATGCCGTCGGCGGAGGTCTGGGCGTTGACCGTGATCTGACCGGTGTTGGTGCCATTTCCGATCACGTAGTTGCTGGTGTCGAACTTCAGTCCGCCCGTGCCTACGACGGTGGTCAGCGTGACGTTGCCGGCGCTCGCGGCGAAGCCAGCCACGTTGGTGGCGGTCAGCGCGGCGTCCGTGCTGCCGTTCGACCAATTGGCGCCGGCCGAGGTCCAGGTTCCGTCGCCACCCGAACCGGTTCCGGAGTTGGCCGCGGGCGTCAGGCCGGGGTCCCAATACTGGGTGGCGGCGAAGGCCGGCCGGGCCGCGACGAGGAGGACGAGGACGAGCGATGCCGACGCGAGGCGGCTTCGCGACTGGAGACGCGAGGAGGGTTGTTTCATGTTTTTGGGGGGCGGGGACGGGAGCCACCGGAAAAGCGCGGGCGGCCCGGGCGGGAGAGTTTTCTCTTCGCGCCGGACGGGGAACGACGCGGGCAGGCGCATTGTTGAACACGAGGGAGCGAGTTTGCGCGCATTGTTGCGCGACATGGCGTATTCAAGACTCTGTTACAGGTTCGGAAGCGGGCGCGCCATCTTCACCCGGGAGCGGAGGAGAAAAGCCGCGGGCGGGCGCCTCAGCCGTTCTATCGCACGAGTTGGCTCAGGGTTTGGCGGCGACACGGAGCCGGACGAAGAGGCGGTCCGTCGCGGCGGAGAAGCCGACGGTCACGCGATCCGTCGAGGCGTCCAGCGCCACGATTTCGACGCCGACGCCGCCCTGGCCCGAGACCGCGGCGGTCCAGTTCGCGAGGTCGGACGAGTATTCGGCGCCGACGACATGGTCTTCGAGGGCGACGGTCTTCACGTCGTAAGTGAAAGCGTAGCCGGCGCCCTCGCGCCTCAGAGTCGGAAGCAGAGTCGAGCCGGAGACGGCGGGATCGCCGCCGAGCGCGAATTTGAGAAGATTGGGCACGCCATCGCCGGAAGGGCTCGCGGCGGGGGCGCCGTTTCCGACGGGATCGAGACCGTGGGCAAGGCACCAAGTATCGTAGGGAGCGAGGACGGTGACGGAAACAGGATGGCTCGTGGCGGAGCCGGCGCTATTGGTCGCGACGACGGTGTAGGTGCCGGCGTCGGCGTCGCGGGCGGCGTCGACCGTGTAGAGGTTGGCTGTCGCGCCGGAGATCGCGGTGTCATCGCGATACCATTGGAAGCTCGGCGCGGGGGAACCGCTCGCCTCGACGTCGAGCGTGAAAGCGGAGCCGCGCGACACGACGCGGGCGGCGGGCTGCGTGGTGATCGCGGGCGAAACGGTCGTAGCCGGCACGATGTGGTCGACGCTGAAGGAGGTCAGCACGAGGCGGGGGACGACGGTGCCGTTGGTGGTGCGGGCGCCGAAGGCGAAACTGTCGAAGGCGGAGGTGACGGCGGAAGGGGTCGTCCCGTCGGCGGTGGTGCTGGTCGTCGAGGAGAACACCACGACGCCGGAGGCGCCGGTGTCGGTGCCTTGATAGAGGCGGAAGGCGATGTCGTAGACATCCGCGCCGGCGCGACCGATCTCGTAGACGAGCGTGTAGGTGGCATCGTCGGTGAAAACGACATTGGTCGCGGAGCTGTTGGCCGAGGTCCCCACGGTGGTTCCGACGGGATTGGCGTAGGATGCGGAGGTGCCGGGAATGACGAGTTCCTGGGTGCGATTGGTGGTGGGCGCGGAGGTCTGCGCCGAGCGGCTCACGATCTGGGCGACGGGGGTGCCGGAGCCAAAGAGGGCTCCGCGATACCCGAGCCAGCCTTGGGTGCCGCCGGCGATGTCGGCGGTGCCGCCGAGGAGCGTGTCGGTGACGCCGGGCGTGGCGCCCGAGCCGTTGGCGTGGGAGGTGTGCGGCAGGACACCGCCCGAGTTGAACAACCCGAAGCCGAGCGTGGAGATGTTGCGCGGGCTGAAGGTGACGGTCGCGCGGAGCGAGCCGCCGACGGCGCCGAGATCGAGCGGCGCCGCGCTGAAGACGGTGGCGGCTTGATAAACGCCGGAGGTCGTCGCGCTGTTGAGCGCGAGCGTGAAGGGCCGCGTCTCGACGACGCCGGTGGTGGCGGGATCGTCGCCCACGCTGCTGGCGGTCGCGACCTTGCTGGCCATGACATACCAGTTGGTTCGCGTGGCGTTCACGACGGGCGTCTGCGCGTGGATCGTGTCCTGCGTGAAATCCGTCGAAAAGATCCGGGTGGCGGAGGCGGTGGTGACGGCCAACGTGGCGGTGTCGGACGGGGCCGAACCATAGGCGTTGGAGACCACGGCGTGATACGAGCCGGCGTCGGCAACGGTGACATCGGCGAGGGTGAGCGAGGCGGCGGTCGCGCCGGGGATGGCGTCGGCGCCGCGATACCACTGGTAGGACAAAGTCGGCGTGCCGGTGGCGCCGACCGTGAAGGTGACGTCCTCACCGGCCGCGACGGTGGTCGAAACGGGCTGCGAAACGATGGCCGGAGGCTGGGCGCTGACGACGACCGCGACGGTGGCCGAAGCGATGGAGCCGTAGCTGTTGTTGACCAAGACGCGGTAGTCTCCGGCGTCGGCGGCGCTCGCTTCGGCGACCGAGTAGCTGGCGGTAGTCACGCCGGCGATGACGGCGCCGTAGCGATACCATTGATACGAAAGCGGGCCGGTGCCCGCGGGCGCGGAAGCGACGGCGGACAAGGTGAAGGAAGCGCCGACATCGACCGTGCGCGGCTGCGGCTGGGTGGAAAAAGACGGGACGGGGAAGGCGGGCGCGGCGAGTTCGTTGAGATAAAGCTCGAGCTGCGTGTAGCCGGTGGCGGCGTCGACGAGGTTGCGGTCGGAGGCGAGGGCGGGGTCGAGGTCGTGCGCGGTTTCCCAGGCGTCAGGCATGCCATCGAGGTCGTTGTCGGCAGGCGCGGAGGCGGAAACGAGCGCGGGCCAGCCGCCGACGTCGGCCTGGCTGTCGATGATGCCGGCGAGGTTACCCTTGCTGCCGCGGTGGGTGGCGGTGCCGTTCTCGACCTCGCCGGCGATGCGGGCGTCGATCGTGTCACGGTTTGGCCGGCGGCAGCCGCCATAGCCGAGGACGAGCGGATAGGCCTCCAAGGCGGTCTGCGTGACCACGGGGGCGACGGTATGGGCGTCCGGAGCGCGCAGCGCGGCGATTTGCGCGGCGGTAACGGCTTGAACGCCGCCGGCCCAGTTGTCCGCGCTCACGGTCGCGCTGCCGGTGGTGTGGTTGCCCGCGACGTGAAAGAGCCCGAAGGTGGAACCGGTGGAGGCGGGATTTTCAGTGGGTTCGAGGATGCGATAGCGAATGGCGCCGGTGCCGGTGGCGGGGCCGTTTTTGTAGTAGTTGTTCACCATGTTCTGGCGCGAGGGCAGGCCCGTGTCGGTGGGCTCGCCGCCGTAGGTGGAGTTGCCACGCCAGTTGTAGATGACGTTGTTGCGCATATCCACGAGCTCGCCGTCGGTGCCGTGGGTGCGCGCGCCGTTGAAGCGCGGGTTCCGGCTGTCGTGGTGCGCCATGAGGTTGTGGTGGAAACTCGCGCCGAGACCGCCCCAAATGCCGCCGTAGCCGTGGGGGCCCTTGGTGTGGACGGAATCGCGGAGGCTTTCGGTGACAAAACACCACTGGAGCGTGAAGCGGGCGTTGTCGTAGGCGGAGGCGGTTTCGTCGACGGACCAGGAGAAGCTGCAGTGATCGACGATGACGTCGGTGGCGTAGCGGCAGACAAACGCGTCGTCCTCGACCAGCATCGTGTCGCCCAAGCGGGAGCGGATAAAACGGATGATGACGTTGCCGGCGCCGCTTGGATTGAGCGGATAGCGCGCGAGGCAAATGCCGTCTCCCGGGGCGGTCTGCCCGGCGATGGTCAGATCACCCTGCGCGATGCGCAGGGTGGAGTTCAGGTAGATCGTGCCTGAAACGGCAAACACGACGGTGCGTGGCGTGGACGGCGCACGGTTCGTGACGGCCTCGCGGAAGGAGCCGGGGCCGGAATCGTTGAGGTTGGTGACGATATAGACATCGCCTCCGCGCCCGCCGCTCGCGAACCGGCCGAAGCCCTCCGCGCCGGGAAAGGCGAGCGTCTGCGCCTGCGCCGCGATATCGGCGACAGCAGAGGCGAGGAAAACCGCCGCCGCGACGAGCATCGAAAGAACACGGGGGAAAAAATCGACGCGCTCGACAGAGGATCCGGATGGGGAGAACGCGACAGACGGAAATACTTGAGACTGGGGCTGGGGCACCATGACGAGAAGGCAGGGGTAAAGAGGGGCCGCCGCAGGGTAAGGTAAGCGCGCCTCCCCTACCCTGCCGGTGCGTCCGGGGAAGAAAAAGCCGATGCCGCGCGCATTGTTGATCGCCGAGCGGACGCTCCGCGCCGAGTGCGGGAGCGGGGCGGTGACTGGGAGGCGGCGA
>CAMLNJ010000103.1 GCA_946481225.1 uncultured Verrucomicrobiota bacterium
TACCGAGGTCGATTCCGAGAAGATACATGGGGGTGCGGGAGGGAAAAATAGCATATCCCCCGATGTCGGCGCCTTCACTTTCGCCTCAATCCGCGCCCATCGCTAGCATTAAAGGATCAAGCGGTCGGCGCCCCGGCGCGGGCCCGGCGCCGAAACTCGCTCGGCGTGCAGCCGGCGACGACGCGAAACTGGCGGGCGAAGTAGTTGCCGTCGTTGAAGCCGACGAGGTGGGCGATCTCGGTGATCTCGGTCGCCTCCTGCCGCAGCAGGCGCTTCGCCGCCTCGAGGCGGAGCTCGATCAGGTAGGCGACCGGCGAGCGGCCGGTGGCCTGGCGAAAAACGCGCAGCAGGCTGGCGCGGGAAAGCCCCGCGATCGCCGCCATGCGGGCGAGGTCCCAGGACTCGGCGTAGCCGCGCTCGAGCGCGCTGATGAGCTTGCCCATCTGAAGCAGCGCCCGGCTCTCCCGCGTTTCGCTCTCGTCGTAGCGCCGGGAGAGGAAGACCATCAGGTCGGTCAGCAGACTGAGCAACATCGCCTCGTGGCCCGGCGCGGCGCGCGCCGATTCGTCCGCGATGCGGGCGCCCAGCTCTTCGGCGACGCCGAGCTTGGCGCGGTCCAGACGGAGGCGGCTGGAAAAATCATGCGAGCCGCGAAAATTCGGCTCGAGCAGGAAAAGCGCGCTGTAGCCGGGCAGGCGGCGCAGGAGGCCGACCGGCAGCGGCAGCCGCTCCGGATCATACATGACGTTGAGCAACAAAAGCCCGTCGCGCTCGCGGAAGCGGTGGACCTGCTGTCCTTGAATCACGAATACATCCCCGGCCGAAACCGGAAAGGCCTGGCCGCCGAGCAGGTGCGTTCCCCTGCCCTCCAAGACCAACACCAGCTCGGTGAAATCGTGATAGTGGTCGAGCCCGGTGACGTCGTAGGCGTGCGAGGGGCGCCCGCCCGGCTCCGTGCGCACCCGCCGGACGGTCACGGGAAAACCGTTCGCGCCGAAGTAGTCGCTGCCTTTGGCCAGAATCGCCATGCTCGATTAGCATAAAGATACCGAGGCGCCGTCGGGCAACGAAACACGCCGCTCGACACCTCGAAAAGAGAAAGCCCGCGGACAATGCCGCGGGCCCGAAAGCGAAAGGAACGTATCCAGCCGCCTCAAAAGGCCGGCGGACGCTCATCCGTCAGCGAAAGCACCCGCCGCGCGGGGATCGCCAGGGTCACGCCCTTGTCCATCACGATCACGAGCACCGCGCCCTCCGCGCGGACGGAGCGGAGGCCCGAGATCGTGCGCAGGACCGACCCTTCCTTTTCATAGGTGAGGAAAAGCGGCCCGCCTTGGAAACGCTCGAACGCGCGCTCATAACCTTCGGCGAGCGCCTCGCCCTCGGAGGGCGTCGTCACGGTGACGTTTGGCTGGTCGGCCGCGAAAAGCGCCGAACCGAGCGGGGCGGAAACCAACAACGCCAGCGGCAAGAGCGCGCGGCGGCAGGAGGATAACGTGGAGTTCATGGAGGCTGCGGCCATCAAGGCCGCGCCCCGTTCCGACCTCCGGCGTTCCCCGAGGTTTCCCGAATCGACTACTTATGCGACCGCAGCCAGAGCCTGCTCCACGGTAAGTCGTTTCTCGTAAATGGCTTTCCCAATGATCACGCCATGCAGATTGGCGTGCGTCTTCGCCAGCGCGGCCAGCGCCTCGACGTCGGCGAGCTTGGATACGCCGCCGCTGGCGATCACCTGCGCGCCCACCGCCGCCACCGCCTCGGCCAGCGCCTGCTGCGCGGACAGGTTCGGGCCGGTCAGCATGCCGTCCGTGCCGATGTCGGTGTAAATGATCGTGCGCACGCCGAGGCCGGCCATCCGCTTGGCGAGATCGAGCGCGCCGGTGTCGGTGGTGTCGACCCAGCCCTTCACAGCGACCTTGCCGTTTTTCGCGTCGATGCCGACCGCGATCTTGTCGCCGAAAGCCTGCACCAGTTCGCCGACGAACTCCGCGCTTTCCGCGGCGCGCGTGCCGATGACGACGCGGCTCACGCCGAAGCCCAGCGCCCGCTCCACCGCCGCGCGCGTGCGCAGGCCGCCGCCGAGCTGCACCTTCAGGCCCACGGCCGCGATCGCCTTGACCGTCTCCAGATTCTGCGGCTCGCCGAGAAAGGCGCCGTCGAGGTCGACCACATGCACCCAGGCGCTGCCCTCTTTCTTGAACTGTCCAGCCACCTCGGCCGGGTTGAGCGAATACACCGTCTCCTGATCGGCCTTGCCCTGGGTGAGGCGCACGCAACGGCCGGCTTTGATATCGATGGCGGGATAGATGGTCATGGTTCGCGAAAAGGGAAACCGCCCACCCCACCGCCCCGCCCCGCCCGCGCCAAGCGTTTTCTCCGACGCGCGCATCACGCCCGCCCCGCGTCGCGCGCGCCGCATCGGACCGAATGTTCGTATTACGAACATTGCGGCCGCGCATGCGCCTTCATTGAGCGCTCATTGGTCGTTGGACATCCGGCGCTGGACATTCTTCATTCCGCGCATGGCCAAATCCAAGCCCGCCGCCGTCCCCGCCGTCGTCCCCGCATTTCTCTCCGAGCTTCTCGCCGCGCGTTCGCCCTCCGGCGCCGAGCACGAGGCCCAGGCCGTCTTCGACGCCCACGTGAAGCCCGCCGCCGACCGCTACGAAAACGACGTCCTCGGCAACCGCATCGCCACCCTCAATCCCGCCGGCGATCCCGTCCTCCTCCTCGCCGGCCATATCGACGAGCTCGGTCTCCAGATCAGCTACGTCAACAAGGACGGCTACCTCTACTTCAACACCATCGGCGGCCACGACCGCGTGATGATCCCCGGCCGCCGCGTCATCATCACCACGAAAAACGGCCCCGTCCTCGGCGTCACCGGCAAGCGCGCCATTCACCTCATGGACGAGGCCGACCGCAAGAAGGTCCCCGAGATCCACGAGATGTGGATCGATATCGGCGCGAAGAACAAAAAGGAGGCCCTCTCGCGCGTGCGCATCGGCGATGTCGCGACCTATCAACCCGGCTTCGAACTGCTCCACGGCACCATCGGCGTCGCCCGCGCCTTCGACGACAAGGTGGGCGCCTACGTCGTCGGCGAGGTGCTCCGACGTCTCGCGGGCCAGCGTAAAAAACTCGCCGCGCAAATCGTCTCCGTCGCCACCACGCAGGAGGAGATCGGCGTGCGCGGCGCCACCACCTCCGCCTATGCGGTCAACCCTCATCTCGCCGTCGCCGTCGACGTCGGCCACGCCACCGACCACCCCGACTGCGACCAGCGCAAATACGGCGAGACCAAGCTCGGCGGCGGTCCGATCATCTGCCGAGGCCCGAACATCAATCCGTTCATCTATGATCGCCTCGTCGCCGCCGCCGAGGCCGCCGGCATCCCGCACCAATTCGAGGCCGAATCCCGCCCCACCGGCACCGACGCCCGCGCCATCCAGATGGGCCGCGGCGGCGTCGCCACCGGCCTGGTCAGCATCCCGCTCCGCTACATGCACACCCCGAGCGAGATCGTGGACCTCGCCGACGTGGAGCGCACCGTGCAGCTCTTGGTGGCCTTCGCCCTCGGGCTGAAAAAAGGCGAGCACGGACGCTGGTGACACGAAAGCCTCATCCGCGCGCACGGCTTGCCCGATAGGCTTTGAACGCATAGCCGGTCTTCTCGCCCCTCCCGCCACCCCATGCGATTCCTCCCCGCCGCCGCGTCCGTCCTGCTTTTCGCCACGCCCCGCCTCCTCGCGCTCCAAATCGAAGGCTACGAGGCCGCCATCAACGAGCGTTTCGCCTCGGGTTTCGAGGCGGGCGCGCCGGTGGCCAACAACAGCGCCTCCTTCGCCCTCGCCGGCTACGATCTCTCCGGCGTGGGCTGGCAGACGACGAACAACGACTTCGCCGTCACCCTGATCTCCGATCGCCACGCGCTCACCGCCGCCCATGTCGCGCCCTCGGTCGGCGCCTCGGTGTCCTTTCTCGGCACCGACGGCGTCGTGCGCGGCTACACCGTCGCGAGCGTGACCGTCCTCACCTTCGATGGTGTCGCATCCGACGTCGCCTTCGTGAAGCTCTCCGCCGCTGTCGACAGCGCCCGCATCAAAGCCTACTTCGGTCTGGGTTTTTCCTCCTCCGCCGCCTATGCCGGCCTTCCTGTCACGCTCTACGGCGCAAACGGTCGCGTGGGCACCAACCACGTCCAGGATGTCGGCGCCTTCGATCTCCTGCCTTTTTCCACCGGCCCCGGCGTGCCGTCGGGCAACGGCGTGAACGACAGCGTCATCGCCTACACCGACTTCGACGCCACCATCGGCGAAGCCCAGGCCCAAGGCGGCGACTCAGGCAGCCCCACTTTCGCGCGCATGACCAACGGCGATCTCGCCTTCGTCGGCGTGCATTCCGCCATCGGCAGCGTGGGAGCCACCTCGATCACGATCGATTCGCTCCCCCTTCTCGCCTCGCAAACCCAGATCAACAACCTGCTCTCGGCCGACGGCTACGGCCCCTGGCTTTACTATACCTCGGGCGTGGTGACCGAAACGATTCCCGAGCCCGCGGCCGCCGCCGCGCTGGCGGGCCTTTCCGTCGCCTTTGCCGGCGTAGGCCGTCGTCGGCGCCGCGTCTGAGCCCAAAGGCTCGGCCAAAAGCTGATGTGGTCGATTCGGACGGCGAACCAGCGGGGTGGCGCCCCTACGCCGGTCCTCTGTCCTCGGTCTGGTGCGGGCGTGGCTCGACCACGCCCGCGTCGGCCATCCCCGCGGCATCGGACAACGCACCCGACGCGGGCGCGGCTACAGTTCTATTTGAAACACGCTAACGCGACACCTCGACGAGCGCCGGACGCTCGAGCTTGAGCACGCGCTCGGAATGCGCGCGGACCTTCGCCAGCAGTTCGGGGTTCTTCGCGAGTTGCTGCCCGTGGCTCGGGATGATCGCGCGCAAGCGCTCCTGCCAGGCCGCCGACTTCATCTGGTCGGGGAAGCACTTCGCGAGCAGGTTGAGCATGATCGACACCGCGGTCGACGCGCCCGGCGAGGCTCCGAGCAACGCGGCGATCGAGCCGTCCGCCGCGGCGACCACCTCCGTGCCGAACTGCAACACCCCGCCCTTCGCCGCGTCCTTCTTGATGATCTGCACGCGCTGGCCGGCGATTTCCAGACGCCAATCCTCGGGCTTCGCGTCGGGGAAATAGTCCTTTAACGCGGCGAAACGCGCCTCCTCCGACTGGAGAACCTGGCCGATGAGATACTTCGTGAGGTCCACGTTGTCGCGCGCCACGGCAAGCATCGGCCCGAGGTTGCTCGGCTTGATCGAGGTGGGCAGATCGAGCAGCGAACCGTTTTTCAAAAACTTCGTCGAGAAGCCGGCGTAGGGTCCGAAGAGCAGCGAGCGTTTGCCGTCGACGAAGCGTGTGTCGAGGTGCGGCACCGACATCGGCGGCGCGCCGACCGAGGCCTTGCCGTAGACCTTCGCATGATGGCGGGCGACCACCTCGGGATTGTCGCAACGCAGCCACTGCCCGCTCACGGGGAAGCCGCCGAAGCCCTTGCCCTCGGGGATGCCCGAACTCTGGAGCAAGGGCAACGCTCCGCCGCCCGCGCCGAGGAAGGCGAATTTCGCGGCGACCTTGAACTCGCCGTCGCGCGTCTCGACCTTGAGTTTCCAGCGGTTGGCCGAATTGCGGCGGACCTTCGTCACACGAGCGCCCAGACGCACGCTCACCCCGGGCTGCTTGCTCAGCGACTCGAGCATGCCCTGCGTCAACGCGCCGAAGTCGACGTCGGTGCCCTCGAGCGAACGCGTGGCGGCGACCGGCTCCTCGGCGGAGCGGCCGTCCATCACGAGCGGAGCCCAGTCGGCGATACGGGCGGCGTCCTCGGTGTAGTCCATCCTGCGGAAAAACGGATGGGCGGCGAGCGCGGCATGGCGGCGGCGCAGATAGGAAACGTCGTCGATGCCACGCACGAAGCTCACATGAGGCACGGCGTTGATGAAACCGCGGGGGTCGGGCAGGCGGCGGCGCTCGACGAGATGCGCCCAAAACTGCTTCGACTGCTCAAACATTTCATAGATCTGGATCGCCTTGGAAACATCGACCGAGCCGTCGGCTTTTTGCGGGGTGTAGTTCAGCTCACAGAGCGCGGCGTGGCCGGTGCCGGCGTTGTTCCATGGATTGGTGCTCTCCCCGGCGATGACCTCGAGGGACTCGAGGATCTCGATCGTGAGCTCGGGCTGGAGCTCCTTGAGCAGGGTGGCGAGCGTGACGCTCATCACGCCGGCGCCGACGAAGACGCAATCGACCTGGTGGGTGGGCTGACGCTTAGGCATGGTGGGAAAAGTTGGGCAGAATATGCGGCGATAAACGCAAACGATGCGTGGTGCCGCATATCCTGCACTGTCTCCAGTCCGCCGCGGGCGTCAGAGGCGGAAATAAGAACGCCGCCCCAGCAAGCGGGAGCGGCGCTAATAAATGTAGCCCCGACCATTGGCCGGGGTTTCGAGAGCCCGACCAGCGGTCGGGCCTGCATCGCTCAATCCTCGGCCTGCAACGCGGCGACGACGGAAAAATCCTCCAGCGTGCTGGTGTCGCCCTTCACTTCGCCGCCGGCCGCTATCTGCTTGAGAATGCGGCGCATGATCTTGCCCGAACGGGTCTTGGGCAAGGCGGCCGCGATGCGGATCTGGTCGGGTTTGGCGAAGGAACCGATTTCTTTGCCCACGAAGGCGCGAAGTTGCTCCTTCAGTTCTTCGGAGGCGGTGACGCCGTTCTTCAGCGAGACGAAAACCACGAGGGCCTGGCCCTTGAGCTCGTCGGGCTTGCCCACCGCGGCGGCCTCGGCGACGGCGGGGTGGCCGCCGAGCGCGCTCTCGACCTCGGCCGTGCCGATGCGGTGGCCGGAGATGTTGAGCACGTCGTCGATGCGGCCGACGATCCAGAAGTAGCCGTCTTTGTCCTGCTGCGCGCCGTCGCCGGTGAAATACCAGTCCGGGTGCTTCGGGAATTCGGAGAAGTAGGCCTGCTTGAAGCGGGGCGCGTCGTTCCAGAGCGTGCGCAGCATCGAGGGCCACGGTTTCGTGATGACGAGTTTACCGCCGGTGCCGCGCGGCACCTCCTTGCCGGTTTCGTCCACGACCTTGATCGAGACGCCGAAGAAGGGCAGCGTGGCGGAGCCGGGCTTGAGCGGAGTGGCGCCGGGCAAGGGAGTGATCATGATCGAGCCGGTCTCGGTTTGCCACCAGGTGTCGACGATGGGGCAGCGGCCCTTGCCGATCATCTTGTGATACCAGAGCCAGGCCTCGGGGCTGATCGGCTCGCCGACGGAACCGAGCAGGCGCAGCGAGTCGAGGCGGTGCTTGATGACGTAATTGTCGCCCCAGCGCATGAAGGCGCGGATCGCGGTCGGAGCGGTATAGAGGATCGTGAGACTGTGGCGGTCGATCATCTCCCAAAAACGATCGGGCTCGGGCTGGTTGGGCGCGCCCTCGTAGAGGAAGACCGTGGAGCCGTTGGAAAGCAGACCGTAGACCACGTAGCTATGACCCGTGATCCAGCCGATGTCGGCGGAGCAGAAGTAGCGGTCGTTTTCCTTGAGATCGAAAACGTAGTGGGAAGACAATTTCGCTCCGAGCAGGTAGCCGGCGGAGGTATGGAGCACACCCTTGGGTTTTCCGGTGGAGCCGGAGGTGTAGAGAATGAAAAGCGGATGCTCGGAGTCGAAGGCCTTCGCCTTGTGGTAATTCGGGCCGCCCTTCCAGGCATCGTGCCACCAGATATCGCGGGCCTCGGTCATCTTGATCTCCTGGCCGGTGCGCTTGACCACCAGGCAAGCATGCACGGAGGGGCAGGCCGGGAGGGCCTTGTCCACCGCCGACTTCAGCTCGATGATCTTGCCGCGCCGCCAGCCACCGTCGGCGGTGATGACAAGCTTGGCCTGGCAATCGTTGATGCGGTCCTTCACCGCCTCGGGCGAGAAGCCTCCGAAGATCACGGTGTGGATGGCGCCGACACGGGCGCAGGCGAGCATGGCGATCATCGCCTCGGGAATCATCGGCAGATAGATCGCGACGCGGTCGCCCTTTCCCACCCCGAGGTTTTCAAACACATGCGCGAGACGGCAGACGTGAAGGTGGAGCTGCTTGTAAGTGATGGTCCGGACGTCGCCCGGCTCGCCCTCGAAAATGATCGCTGCCTTGTTTTCGCGCGCGGTGCCGAGATGGCGGTCGAGGCAGTTTTCCGAGACGTTCAAGGCGCCGCCGACAAACCACTTCGCATAGGGGGCTTTCCACTGAAGGACCTTCTTGAACGGCTTGCGCCACACGAGGTGCTCGTTTGCCATGCGTTTCCAGAAAGTTTCTGGAGCATTGACAGATTCGGCATGGAGCTTCTTGTAAGCGGCCATACTGCCAAGGTTAGCTTGGCGCTGGAACTCAGCAGTTGGTTTGAACACCCGTTTTTCACGGGACACGGAAGTGATGTTTTGATCCGACACGTTGAGGTGCTGTTT
>CAMLNJ010000104.1 GCA_946481225.1 uncultured Verrucomicrobiota bacterium
AGCATATTTGATGGCCCTCTCAGCACCCTACGGCGGTGGCGCCCGCCGCCCCAATCAGCCCTACCAACGTCGTAACAACGACCCGTTTGCGCACATCAAGCGCAACGACAAGATCCGCTCCCCGGAAATCCGCGTGATCTCCCCCGAAGGCAAGCAGCTCGGCATCCTCCCCACCGAACGCGCTCTCGCCCTCGCTCGCCAGTTCAACCTCGACCTCGTCGAGATGTCGGCGAACGCGACCCCGCCCGTTTGCCGCATCATGGACTTCGGCAAATACATCTACGAGGAGCAGAAGAAGAGCAGCCACGCGAAGTCGACCGCCAGCAAGCTCAAGGAGGTCGAGTTCACCCCCCGCATCGAGCAGAACGATTTTCTCACCAAGATCCGCCACGCCGAGGAGTTCCTCGACCATGGCAACAAGGTGAAACTTCGCCTCAAGTTCCGCGGTCGCGAAATGGCCCACACCGAGATCGGCTTCAACGTCATGAAGCGCGCCCTCGAAGAGCTTTCCGGCATGGGGCATCCCGACTCCGAGCCCAAGCTCATGGGCAAGCAGATCAACGTCATGCTCACGCCCTATCCCGCCAACAAGCGGAAGCGCAAATACACCCTCCACGCCGACGAGCAGGCCATCGACGACACCGGCAAGGGCGACCACGACGACGATCAGGATTAACCCGCGCCGGCCGCGGATTCCGCCCGCTCCGGCCTCGCCTCGCAAACGATCTCTCCGCCGCGTTCCCTCATCCGGGGCGCGGCTTTTTTCCGCCCCATGCCCCGTGTCCGTCCTCTTCTCGCCGCCCTGACCCTCTGCGGACTCGCGGCCGCGGCCCTCTGGCTGGGCGCGCCCGCCGTCGAGGCCGCCGGCCAGGTCGCCGCCAACCGCCCTTCCTCCCGCGGCTCGACCGCGGCGGTGGTGAAAATCGGCGGCGTCTCCTACACCGAGGCGCGCGCCTGGTTCGCCCGCCTCGGCTACAAGGCCGCGTATGATGCGGAGAAAAAGGTTCTCACGTTCAGTTCCGCCGCCGGGCGAGTCGTCCTCGAGGTCGACTCGCGGGAGGCCTCGTTGCACGGTCTCCGTGTCTTCTTCGGCGAGCCCGTCGTTTTGCGAAAGGGCTCCATCTATGTCGCCACGATCGATCTCGATCGGTTCCTCGGCCCTATCCTGCGTCCCTCGCAGCTCTCCCCCCGGCCCCTGCGCACTATCGTGATCGATCCCGGTCACGGCGGCACCGACACCGGCACGCAGAACAAGAAGGGAAAACTCGATGAGAAGACCTTCACCCTCGACGTCGCCAAGCGCCTCCAGCGCCTGCTCGCCGACTCCGGATGGAAGGTCGTCCTCACGCGCGCCGACGACCGCTTCGTCGCGCTCCCCGCCCGCGCGGAGATCGCCAACGACGCGAAGGCCGACCTTTTCGTCAGCATCCACTTCAACGCCGTCGCGAACAACGCCGCCGTGCGCGGCACCGAGACCTACGTCCTCACACCGCGCTTCCAGCGCTCGACCTCCTCGGCGCTTTCTTCCCCGGCGGACAAGGTCGAGCAGGTCGGCAACCGTCACGATCCGTGGAGCGCCGTGCTCGGCGCGCAGATGCACCGCCAGCTTCTCGGCAAGCTCAAGACCGAGGACCGCGGCTACAAGCACGCCCGCTTCGCCGTTCTCCGTCTCGTCGATTGCCCGGGGGTGCTGGTCGAGGCCGGCTATCTCTCGAACGACGCCGAGGCCCGCAAGCTCAACACCGAGGCCTACCGCGGCGACATCGCCGAGGCCCTCGCCGCCGGCATCCAAGGCTACGCCGCCGCCCTCGCCACCGCGGGGAAGTGAGGCGAACGCGCGCGCGGAAAGCGGGCGCGGGCCGGCTCCCGTTTCCCTAGGCAGAAAGGCCTGCGCAAATTTTGCCGCGCGTGTTTCTCCTGCTCTGTGGCGGGCTTAAGAGAAAACCCCGTCGCGCCATCGTCTGGCGGTTGCTTTGCCCCGCAGTGCCCATCAGGTTTTTCCCGATGTTTGCCCGCCGCCTTGCTGTCGCCGTTTTCATCCCGTTCGTCGCGTCGCTCACCGCCGCCGCGCTCCGGGCCGAACCCAAGATCATCGACCTTAAAAGCGGGGCGCAGCTCCGCGCCGAGATCCTTGCCGAGCGCCCCGACCGGATCGTGGTCGATCTCGGATTCACCGTCGTGTCCGTTCCCCGCGAGGAGGTGGATCGCATCGGCGCCATCGCCGCGCTGGCCGGCGACTCGTTCGACGCCGCGGGCGACGGACAGCTCTTTCGCTCCGTCGTCAACCCGCCGCTCTTGCCGATGCAGGCCAACGTCGAGCGAGTCGACGGGGCCGTCGTCCTCGTCCAGTCGCCCACCGGGCTCGGGTCGGGCTTCATCATCCATCCCGACGGCTACGTCGTGACGAACCACCACGTCGTCGCCGGCGAGACCGAGCTGAGCGTGACGCGTTACGTCCGCAGCGCCGGGGAACTCGAGCGCGTGCGCCACCAGAAGATTCGCATCGTGGCAACCGATCCGCGCGTCGACCTCGCGCTCCTCCGCATCGAGGACGCCAAGGGCCTCGACGCCTTCCCCACCGTGCCCGTCGGCGATTCGCAGGGCCTTGAGGAAGGGCAGAACGTCTTCGCCATCGGCAGCCCGCTCGGCCTCGACCGCACCGTCTCGCAGGGCATCGTCTCCTCGAGCAAGCGCCTCGTGGACGGCCAGCTCTACATCCAGACCACGACGCAGATCAACCCGGGCAATTCCGGGGGTCCGCTCTTCAACCTCCGTGGCGAAGTCATCGGGGTAAACAACATGAAAGCGATGGCTATGGGAGTCGAAGGCCTGAACTTCGCCATCCCCGTCACGGTGTTGAAAAACTTTCTCCGCAATCGCGAGGCCTTCGCTTTCGACCCGCGTAGCCCCAACGCCGGGTTCCGTTACAATACGCCTCCGCGTCCGGTGGCCGCGCAGGCCAAGTCGGTCGCCCCGTCCGTCGCGCCGGCTTCCCCCTGATTCCGGCCGCGAACCGCGTCCCGGTAGGCTGGCTTGGTTTCGCCGAGCCCGGTCTTTGCTTTTCCCTGTGCCATTCTTTCCCAACGCTTCCCGCATGACCCGCCCCGCCTGTTTCCGATCCGCTTCCGCCTTTCGTCTCGCCTTGGGCGCCGCCGCGCTCGCGCCCGCCTTGCGCGCCGCCGAGCCGGCGCTTGATCGCCTCGTGCCGGCCGACGCCGCCCTGGTCGTGGCCGTCGAGGACGTGCCGGCGTTGCGCGCGAAGCTTTCCGCGTCCCCCTTCGGTCGCGCCTGGGCCGATCCCGAGATCGAGAAGTTCCTCGCCCCGCTGTTTTCCAATCCCGATTACCAAAAGCTGATCGAGACCGTGAAAAGCGAGACCGGCTACACGCCGGAGGAGCTCCTGGGTTTCGCCACCGGGGACGTGTTGCTTTCCGTGCCGCTGTCGTCCCTGAAGTTCGCCAAATCAGACCCCGACGCCAACGTGATCGTCGCCCTCGAGGTGGGCGACAACGAGACGAAGATCCGCGAGCTCATCGCCCAGCAGCAGTCCAAGCAGAAGGAAGATCCCACCGTGTCGGAAACGACCGAGGATTATAACGGCGCCACGCTGAATATCGTCTCCCGGGTCGCGCCAAAGCCGTCCGCCGACGATGCCGACGCCGCCCCGGTCGAGCCGGCCGAAGCGAAAAAATCCCTCGTGTGGACCCTTCACCAAGGCCGCTGGTTTCTGGCCTCGAGTCGCGAGCTGGTGACCGGGGCGCTGGACGCCCTCGCCGCCGGCGGCCTCGCCGAGTCGCTCTCCACCGCGCCTCGCTACCGCGCCGTGCTGGATCGCGCCGGCGGCCGCCCCGACTACGTTTTCTTCGCGGACATCCAGTCGGTTTACCCCGTGATCGTCGCCGGGATCGAGGCCTCGCGCGATCCCGAGGAGCAGCCCAATCCCATGGGCTTGGAGCCGGCGGGCATGCTCAAGGCCTTCGGTTTCGACACGCTCGGCGTCGTCTCCGCCACCGGGGCCGTCGCCGCCGACGGCTCCACCGCGAGCGAGTTCGCGCTCACCTACGGAGAGGCCCGGGGCATCGTAAATCTCCTGGCCTACCGCGACGGCCCGGTCGCGCGCCCGGATTGGGTGCCCGCCGCCTGGAACAACGTGTCGTCGCAGAATTTTTCGCTTCCCGATCTCTGGTCCGAGCTCGAGCAGATCCTTGATCGCGTGAGCCCGATGCTGGCCGGCATGGTCATGGGGCAGGTCAAGACCTTCGACCGTCAGCTCAAGATCGACATCAAGCGCGACCTGATCGGCAACTTCGGTTCCAATCTCATCGGCGGCCTGGTGCCGCCCGCCTCCGCCTCGGCCTCCCCGTCCTACGACGAGATGGAACAGTTTTTCGCCGTCTCGCTCGCCGACGCGGCGACCTTCGAGCGCACGCTCGACGCGATCAAGGCCCGCTTCCTCCCCGCCGACGGCGGCCCGCTCCAGAAGCGCGAATACCTCGGCCGCACGCTGCACGTTTTCACGCCTCCCGAGGGCTCCTCGGCGGACGCCAAGTCCCTCGCCTACGCCGTCACCGACGGCTGGTTCATGATCTCGGTCGGCTCCGCCGCGCCGCTCGAGGCGGTGTTCCAGCGCATGAACAAGCCCGATGCGGCCACCTCCTTCTGGGCGCGCGCGGATGTCCGCGGCGCGCTCGAGCCGCTGCCCGCCGCGGCTTTCAGCATGCAGTTCGCCGAGCTGCCCTCGCTCCTGTCCTCGCTCTGCGCCCTGGCGGCGAAGAGCCAGGCCGACCGCGACGAGGAGACGCCGCTGGTCGACGCGTCGGCCGTCCCCTCCGCCGAGATTTTAGCGAAATACTTCTCGCACTCGGTCACGCATGGCGAGCGCAAGGCCGACGGCATGTATTTCAAGACCACCACCCCCGCCGCCCCCGTCCGCTGATGCTCTCCGCCCGTCGCCTTCTCCTGTCTGCCGTCCTCGCCGCGGGCTCCGCCTTGTCGCGCGCGGACGAGACCGCGCCTTTTGCCCCGAAGCTTTCCGGTCCCGAGGTGGCCAAGATCGACTGGAACACGCGCGGTCTGGTCGCGCACGACCTCGACGGGGACAAACGCGTCGACCTCGCGCTCATCAACAACGACCGGGCGGCGATCGAGCTCCTTTACCAACAGGATCCATCGGCTCCGGCGCCGAAGAAGGTCGCCGCGTCCGGCTCCGCGTCCAACCGGTGGGAACCGGTTCTCGAGGACGCGCGCTTCCGGCGCGACACCCTGATCGTGGGCCAGAGCCTGTTCGATCTGGTGGTGGCGGATTTCGACGGGGACGGCCGGGCGGATCTGGCCGCGACGGGCGAGCCCGCGCCGCTCATGGTCCGTTTTTCCCGTGCGGACGGTTCGTGGGAGGAAAAGATTTTTTCCACCTCGTCGGCGCCGGTGAAGTTTCTCGGCTGCCTCTCCACCGCCGATCTGGACGGCGACGGGCGCGCGGACCTCGTGGTCCTTGGCCAGAAAGAGATCGCCGTGTTTCTCCAGAAGCAGGGCTCCGGCCTCGTGCTCGAAGAGAAGATCCCGCTCGCCGACGACAACGCCTACGGCCTCCTGCTCCACGATATTGACGGAGACCGGCGCCCCGATCTTCTCCATCTCGTGTCCGGCCAGCGCGAGGCCCTTCGCGTCCGCTACCAAGTGGCTCCCGGCAAGTTCGGCCCCGAGCTCGCCTTCGGCCTGAAAACGCCGCGCAGCCCGTTGATCCCGATCGCGGGCGACGGCGAGGAGGTCCCGGAACAACCGGCCCGTCCCCTGGCGGGGAAACCCGGCGCGAGACCGGCCGGAAAGCCCGCCGTCGCCAAGGCGGCGTCCGGCCTCCTCTTCGCGAGCGCCTTGGGCGGCAGCGGGCAGGTGGACTTCACCCGCCTGGCCGCCGCGCCCGGCGACGATCCGTGGCGCGGGCTCGCGCCGCGCGCCTTCGCCCCGCTGGCCGGCGCCCGCAGCACCGCGCTCTACGCCACCGGCGATTTCGATGGCGATGGCGCCTCCGATCTCGCCGTCGCCTTCGGCGAGACGGCGCAGCTCTTCGTCTACCTGCGCCAGCCCAATGGCGGCTTCACGGTGCCGCGCCGCGTCTCCTCGCTCACCGACGCCCGCGCCCTGGCCACGCTCTCGTGGACGGCGGGCCATCCGTCCGAGCTTCTGGTCCTGAGCGGCAAGGAGAACGCGCTCGCGACCATCACGCTCAAGCCCGACGGCACCGCCACGCCCGCGCGCTCGTTGCCGATCCCGGGCCGCTTGATCACTTTTTCCGCCGGGGAACTCGCGCGCGAAAAGTCCGGCGCCTCGGCCGGCGCCCGTCCCGGCCTCGCCGTCGTGACCGAGGAGGAGGGCAAGCGCCAGTTGACGCTTTGGACCCGCGACCCGGACGGGGCGCTCCTGCGCGGCGCCTCGGTCGTCCTCGCGGGCCTGCGCACCGATCCGCGCGCCATTTTCCTGCACGACATCGACCAGGACGGCCGGGCGGACGTCCTCGTGGCCGTTCCCTCGGTGGGCGTGCGCGTGTATTTGCAAAAGGCCGACGGCTCGCTCGCCGACGCCGCCGACAATCCGCTTTACCGGCCGGGTTTGCTCGCGCGGGCCGAGGCGGCGACCTCGCCCCTTGTCGCGGACGACGTCGACGGCGACGGCCACGACGAGTTGCTCGTGAGCGCGGAGAACTTCATCCGGGCGCTGCGGCTGGCGGCCGACGGGGAACTGGTGACGGTGGCGCAGTTTGACGCGCGCGACCCAGGGGCGGAGATCACGACGGGCTTCGTGCTGCCGCCGGCGGCGGATGCGAAGGAAGACCCGCTCCGCGTGATCCTGCACGACCGGAAGACCAACCAGCTTCACCTCCTGTCCCGCGCTCCAGGGGCGGCTGCCTCCGAGACGCTCGACCTGCGCTCGGTCGCCCGTCTCGACGTGACCGGCGCGCTGCGCCTCGCGGGCCCGAAGGGGCGGCGCGAACTCGTTTTGTTGGGCAAGGACCGCTTCTGGTGGATGCCCGAGGGGGCGGCGGATTTCGCCCTCAAGGGGGAAGGCAGCTACGCGAGCGATCTTCCGGACGTGCGCCACGCCTATGTGACCGGCAGTGATTTCGACCGCGACGGACGCACCGATCTGGTCGCCGCCGACGTGGGCACGAACACCATCGAGCTGATCTCGCAAGATGCGGCGGGCGAGTGGGGGAGCCGCCTGCATTTCAAGGTCTTCGAGACGGATCCGCACTACGAGGGCAACCGTGGCGGCGCCCAGGAGCCGCGCGAGGCGCTGGTCGCCGACGTGACGGGCGACGGGAAGCCCGATCTCGTGCTCCTCGTGCACGACCGCGTGCTGGTGTATCCGCAGGAGTAGGGGGCGGCGGTGGTGTAGCCACGGCCGTGCCGGCCGTGTGCAGGTCGGCCGGGGGATCGAAGCGCACGCTCGACACGAGCGTGGCTACACCTCAGCCCGCGAGCGCGCGCTTGACGAGCTTCTCCGTCGTGGCGTCGGCGCCGAGGGCTACCTGGGCGCGGCGCACGGCGGCGTCGGCGTCGGCCGGCTTGTAGCCGAGCGCGCCGAGGGCGAGCACGGCGTCGCGGAAAACGGTGTTGCCCGAGGGAGCGGGGGCGGCGCCCGGGGCGGCATCGGCCGCGCCGGCGACAGGCGAGCCGGAGCCGGTGGCGCCGACTTTGGCGCGAAGCTCCACGACGAGACGTTCGGCGGTCTTTTTTCCGATGCCGGGGCACTTGGACAGTCCGTTGACGTCTCCGTCGCGGATCGCCGCTTCGAGCACGGGCAGCGACATGCGGCTCATGATCGTGAGGGCGAGCTTCGGGCCGACGCCCGAGACCGTCTCGATCATGAGGCGGAAGAAGTCTCGATCCGCGGGCGTGGCGAAGCCGTAAAGCGTCTGCGCATCCTCGCGGTAGATCACGAGGGTGTGGAGTTTGACCGTGGCGCCGGGCGCGGGGAGCTTCTCGGCCGTGGTCACGGGGATGTTCACCTCGTAGCCGAAGCCGTTGAGTTCGACGACGGCGCGCAGCGGAGTGGCCTCGGTGAGGAGACCTTGGATGGAGGTGATCATGGCGGCGTGCGGGATGGATGCCTGCGTGTTCGGATGGCGAGCAGGATGCTCGCCCTACTTCAGCCCGAGCACGTCCTGCATGTCGTAGACGCCGGGTTTCTGGCTCACGAGCCAGGCGGCGGCGCGGACGGCGCCGCGGGCGAAGATGCCGCGGTCGGAGGCCTTGTGGGTGAGCTCCACGCGCTCGCCGAGAGCGGCGAACATGACGGTGTGGTCGCCGACGACATCGCCGCCGCGGAGGGCGTGGATGCCGACCTCCGTCTTGGTGCGTTCGCCGGTGATGCCCTCGCGGCCGTGGCGCAAGGCCTCGGCGGTGAGCTTGCGTT
>CAMLNJ010000105.1 GCA_946481225.1 uncultured Verrucomicrobiota bacterium
TTGATGTCGTTGGGCGTGCCGGCGACGACGATGCCGTTTGAGCGTTCGTCGGCGACGATGGTGAGGTAGCTGGAGAACTCCTCGGAGTCGGAGGCGGCGCCGACGACCGCGGCGGCGGCCACGGCGGCGGGGGCCGGGACGGCGCCGCCAGGAGCGCCGCCGGCGTTGGCGCCGCCGGCGGGGTTGTTTCCGCCGGAGAGGCGGCGGCCGGAGCGGCCTTGGGTGCCGCCGGAGCCGCCGCTCTGGCTGGCGGCGGTGTTCTGTCCGCTGACGAGCTGGCCGAGGAGGGTGGCGACCTCGGTGGAGTTGGCGTGTTTAAGGAAGATGACCTCGCTGCGGGTGTTGGGCGAGGCTTCGGCGTCGAGGCGCTTGATGAGCTCGTCGAAGAAGGGCTGCTCGCGGGGGTCGGCGATGAGGATGATCTGATTGGTGCGGTCGTCCGGCTGGTAGGTGGTGGCGGTGCCGATCTGGGCGGCGAGGGGGCCGGAGAGGAGGGTGCGGAGCTTGTTGACGAGGTCGGAGGCCTTGGCGTTGGCGGCGGTGTAGGTCTTGACGGTGAGACCGGCGGAGGCGGGGCGATCCAGCGTGGAGATGAGGCGTTCGATGCGCTGGAGGGTGGAGATCGAGTCGGTGATGAGGACCGAGTTGTTTTTTTCGAAGATGATGGGGGCGGCGCCGAGGGCCGGGCTGAGGATCTGGGCCATCTGGGGCACGAATTCGGCGACCCGCAGGTAGGTGAGGTTGAAAAGCTTTGCGGCGACGCGGCCGCTGGCGGGGATATCGAGGGAGGTGCCTTCGAGGAACTCGGGGGCCTCGGTGCGGATGAGATTGAGCGGGGAGACCTTGATGAAGCGTTCGCCGAGGGGGCTCAGGCCGACGCCGTTCATGTTGAGCACGGTCTCGAGGGCGCGCAGGGCATCGGCTTTCGGCAGGGGATTGGCGAGGGTGAGGGTGTAGGTGCCGGGGGGGAGGCTGGCGGGGCGGAGGAGGACGCGTCCGGTGTAACGCTCGACGAGCTCAAGGATCTGGTCGAGGGGGGTGTCGCGGAGGATGAGGGGGCCGACCATCTCGTTCGGGTTGACGGCGAGGCTGGCGGGCAGGGTCGCGGAGGCGGAGGGGGGCGGTTGGGCCGGTGGGGGGGGGGGCGTGTGTTGGGCGGCGAGCGGCGCCATGCCTTGGGCGGCGGCGAGGCCGAGCGCGATGGTCAGGGGGAGAGGGCGGGAGGAGCGAAAGGGGCGCAACATTGGGACGTAAGACGCACGAGGCTCGCGCGGGTTGCAGGCAAGTGGCGAGGTTGAAAAAGAAAAGCGTGGACGAGGGTTATGCGGTCCGCGCGGCGGGAAAATGGCCGGTGCGGCGGCTTAGGGCTCGCGCCCCAAGGGAGCACGGGGCTGGACTGCGCGCTCTTTATCGTATGGCGACGGAAAAGGTAATTTGGTGGGTGTGGGGACTGATCGGGCTGCGCCTGGCGGCGCAGCTGGCGCTTTCGGCGCTGAATCGGCGCGAAGTGCTCCGGTATGCGGATGCGGCGCCGGAGGCCGTCGCGGCGATGGTGGACGCGGAGACTTACCGTCGCAGCGTGGCGTATACGCTGGCGAAGAACCGGTTTGGAGTGGTCTCGCTGGTTTTCGACGCGGGCGTGCTGGCGCTGCTGCTGGCGAGCGGCGTGCTGCCCTGGTTGTTCGTGCGCATCGGCGCCTGGGCGCCGGCGGCGGTGTGGGACGACGCGCTGTTCATCTTGGTGGCGGGCATGCTGGCGGGGTTGCCGAGCCTGCCGTTCGAGTGGTGGGAAACCTTCCGGCTCGAGGCGCGCTTCGGTTTCAACAAGATGACTCCGGCGTTGTGGCTGGCGGATCGGGTGAAGGGCGCGGCGCTTGCCCTGGCGATCGGCTTTCCGTTGCTGTGGGGCTTGCTGGCCTTGGTGGGCTGGGTGGGGAGCTCGTGGTGGCTGTGGGGTTTCGGGCTGTTGTTCGGGGTGCAGTTGCTGATGTTGGTGTTGTATCCGCGTCTGATCCTGCCGCTTTTCAACAAGCTCACGCCTCTGCCCGAGGGAGGGCTTCGCCGGCGCTTGTTCTCGCTTGCGGATCGGACCGGGTTCAAGGCCTCGACGATCGAGGTGATGGACGGGAGTAAGCGGTCCGGGCACGCGAACGCGTTTTTCACCGGCTTCGGTCGGTTTCGCCGGATCGTGTTGCTCGACACGCTGATCGACCAGCTCACGGAAGAGGAGACCGAGGCGGTGCTCGCGCACGAAGTGGGGCACTACCGGCGCGGGCACGTGCCGAAGATGCTCGCGACCTCGGCGGCGCTGCAGTTCGCGGGGTTTTTCGCGGTGGCGTGGCTGGCGGGGAGCGACTGGTTCAATCCGGCCTTCGGTTTTGACGCGGGCGAGCTGGCGCCGGCCTTTTTGCTGTTCGGGCTGACGAGCGGGCTCGCGATGTTCTGGTTCGCGCCGCTCGGCAACCGGGTGTCGCGCAAGCACGAGTTCGAGGCGGACGCCTTTGCCCGCGAGGCGATGGGCGGGCCGGCGCCGCTCGTGTCGGCGTTGCGCAAGCTGGCGGGCAAGAGTCTGGTCAACCTGACGCCGCACCCGCTCTTCAGCGCGGTGTATTATTCTCACCCTGCGCTGGTGGAGCGCGAGCGGGCTTTGCAGGGCGGGCGATGAGGGTGAGTTGCGCGCGAGTTTGCCTGCGGTCCGGTCTGGCCGGTCTGGCGCTGGGGCTTTTTCTCGCCGCCGTCGCCCGGGCCGCGGCGCGGCCTCTTGTCGTCGCGACCTACAACGTGCAAAACTACACGCTGGCGGATCGCCGAGGGGCGGACGGATTCCGGCCCGACTACCCGAAGCCGGAGGCGGAAAAGGCGGCGTTGCGGGAGGTGATTCGCGCGTTGGGCGCGGACGTGCTCGTGCTGCAGGAGATCGGCGGAGCGTCGTTTTTGGCCGAGTTGCGACGGGATCTGGCAAGCGGGGGCGTGTCCTACCCGCATGGAGAGGCGATGCTTGCGGCGGACGAGGAGCGGGGGCTGGCGGTTTTGAGCCGGGTTCCGCTCGGCGCGATCACGGCGCACCGGGATTTGCGGGCTCGCCGTCGCGGGGCGGAGGCCGACGAGCTGGTGAGGCGCGGGCTGTTGCAGGTCGAGGTGCCGCGGGAAGACGGAGGCGGGCCCTTGACCTTGTTTGTCGTGCATCTCAAGAGCCGCCTTGGGGTGGACAAGGACGACCCGCAGGCGGAGGAGCAGCGCGTCGCGGAGGCGCAGGCGGTGCGGGACCGTGTGCTGAAAATTTTCCCGGAGCCGGCGAAGGCGCGCTTTCTGGTGATCGGCGATTTCAACGACCTGCCGGGCAGCCGGGCGCTGCAGGCGGTGGAGGCGCGGGGGCGGACGAAGATCGCCGAGTGGGTGGACGCGGCGGATTCGCGGGGGCATCGCTGGACGCACGCCTACGCGCGCGTGGGCTTGTATTCGCGTTTCGACCACGCGCTGGTCTCGGGCGGGCTCGCTGGCGAAGTCGCGAGAGCTTGGATCGTGGATTTTCCGGAAACGGAAAAGGTGAGCGACCATCGCCCGCTCGCCGTCGAACTGGGCGCGGGACCCGCGCGCGCGGCGGATTAGGCTAGGCGCCGCGGCGGGTCCGGGCGGCGTCCGCCTTGCCCAAGCGGGAGCCGTCGGTCGAAGCGGGGGCGCCGTTGATTTGTTCGCCGGAGTAGGGCGTGATGGTCGCGGTCACCCGGAATTCGCCGGGACGGCCGGAGGAGTAGGGTTGTTGCGAGCGGCGAGCGGCTCGCCAGCTGTCGCGATGTTTCCTGATCCAGTCGAGAAGCGCGCGCTCGAAGCCGATGTCGTAGCCGAGGCGCTCCGACTCGAGCCACTTGTGGCGCAGGATCTCTTCCCGTTCGGCGAGGAATTCTTGGTAGAGACTCGATTGTTTCACGAAGTCTTTGCCGCCGGAGGCATCTTGCGAGGAAGACGAGTGAGACATGGCTGTGGCGAGGGGCTCGGCCGCCTTGAACGGGCGTGGCGGACGAAAAATGGATGCCGGAACGTAGGGTAGGGAACCGGGCTGTCAATGCCCGCGCCCCGTCCCGGCCTCCGGTGATTTTGCGCAGCCAAGAACGGGGCAAAAACGGGTTGCGGCGCTCGTGCGGGAGACTCACGTTTGGTTCTTTCACGTCGTGCGCCCCGCGCACCGACGCGCTTCCCCGTCACAACTCGCAAACTCAAAACCACCCATCTCATGGCCCTCGCCATCGGCTCCAAAGCTCCTGATTTCACCCTCAAATCCAAGACATCCGAGGGGCTCGTCGACGTGACGCTCTCCGCGAATTTCGGCCAGAAGCAGACCGTGCTCCTTTTCTTTCCCCTCGCATTCACCGGCGTCTGCACGACCGAGATGTGCGACATCACCTCCGGCCTTTCGGCCTACGCCTCGCTCGGCGCCGAGGTGATCGCGATCAGCGTGGACAGCCCCTTTGCGCAGGAAGCCTGGGCGCAGCAGAACAAGATCAAGCTGACCATCGTCTCCGACCTGAACAAGGAGGTCACCAAGGCCTACGACGTTCTCTTCCCGGCCCTCGCCGGCATCGGTGACACCTCCGCCCGCGCCGCCTACGTCATCGGCAAGGACGGCGTGATCAAATACGCGGAACGCACCCCCACGCCGAAGGACCTGCCCAACTTCGAGGCGGTCAAGGCCGCCCTCGCCAAGTAACTCCCAAGACTTCCCGTCGCCCGCGCCTGACCCGCGCGGGCGATTTCGTATCCGACCCCCATTAGATTCTCTACGACCACGATGAGCCTCCCGAATCCCTTCAACACCCTCCAAAAGTTCTCGGCCAACGGCGCGGAGCACTCCTTCTACTCGCTGCCCGCGCTCGAGAAGGCCGGCTTCAAGGTTTCCCGCCTCCCCGTCTCCATCCGCCTCGTCCTCGAATCCCTCTTGCGCAACTGCGACGGCAAGCGCGTCGCCGAGGGCGCCGTGCGCGACCTCGCCGGCTGGCAGGCCAAGGCGCCCCGCACCGAGGAGATCCCTTTCGTGGTCGCCCGCATCGTGCTCCAGGACTTCACCGGCGTGCCGCTCCTCGTGGACCTCGCCGCCATGCGCTCGGCCGTGACGAAGCTCGGCAAGAACCCGAAGATCATCGAGCCGCTCGTGCCCGTCGACCTCGTCGTCGACCACTCCGTGCAGGTCGACTTCGCCGGCTCGGCCGACGCCCTCGCGAAGAACCTCGAGCTCGAGTTCTCCCGCAACCGGGAGCGCTACCAGTTTCTCAAATGGGGCATGCAGGCCTTCGACACCTTCAAGGTCGTGCCCCCCGGCATCGGCATCGTCCACCAGGTCAACCTGGAGTATCTCGCGAAGGGCGTGCTCAAGGACGGAAACGGTATCTATTACCCGGATACGCTCGTCGGCACCGACTCGCACACCACGATGATCAACGGCATCGGCATCGTCGGCTGGGGCGTCGGCGGCATCGAGGCCGAGGCCGGCATGCTCGGCCAGCCCGTGTACTTCCTCACCCCCGACGTCGTCGGCGTGCATCTCACCGGCGCCCTCCGCGAGGGGGTCACCGCGACCGACCTCGCGCTCACGCTCACCCAGCTCCTCCGCAAGGCCAAGGTCGTGGGCAAGTTCGTCGAGTTCTACGGCCCCGGCGCCGCCGCGCTGCCCGTCGTCGACCGCGCCACCATCGCCAACATGGCGCCGGAATATGGCGCCACGATGGGCTTCTTCCCCATCGACGCCGAGTCCTCCAACTATCTCCGCGCCACCGGTCGCCCCGACGACCACGTCGCCCTTTACGAGGCCTACTACCAGGCCCAGAAGCTCTGGGGCATCCCCCAAAAGGGCGAGATCGACTACTCGTCCGAGCTGGAGCTCGACCTTTCCACCGTCGTGCCCTCCGTAGCCGGCCCGAAGCGTCCGCAGGACCGCATCGAGCTCGACGCGCTCAAGCAGGAGTTCACCGCCGCCTTTGCGAAGCCCGTCGCCGAAAGCGGCTTTGGCAAGAAGGCCGAGGAGTTCGGCCGCCGCGTGCGGATCGAGCGCGGCGAGGCCGTGACCAGCCCCGGCGGCGGCAGCCAGGAACCCGTCTGCCGGAGCAAGGCCCTCGCGCAGAACACCAACCCCGCCACAGAGCTCGAGATGGCCAACAACCATCCCACGCCGGACCCCGTCGCGACCATCGTCCACGACTCGGGTGGCGAGATCGGCCACGGCAGCGTGCTCATCGCCGCGATCACGAGCTGCACCAACACCTCCAACCCATCCGTCATGCTCGCCGCCGGCCTGCTCGCTAAGAAGGCGGTGGAGAAGGGGCTCTCGGTCAATCCGCTCGTGAAGTCCTCGCTCGCCCCCGGCTCGCGCGTCGTCACCGACTATCTCGAGAAGACGGGTCTCCAGCCCTACCTCGACAAGCTCGGCTTCCAGACGGTCGGCTACGGTTGCACGACCTGCATCGGCAACTCCGGCCCGCTCGATTCGCGCATCGAGGACGCGATCGTGAAGAACGATCTCGTCGCCGCCTCGGTGCTCTCCGGCAACCGCAACTTCGAGGCCCGCGTCCACCAGAACATCAAGAGCAACTTCCTGATGTCCCCGCCGCTCGTCGTCGCTTTCGCCCTCGCCGGCCGCGTCGACATCAACCTCGCCGCCGAGCCGATCGGCAAGGGCAAGGACGGTTCGCCCGTCTACCTGCGCGACATCTGGCCGACTCTCCAGGAGGTTCGCGACCAGCTCCAGGCCGCGCTCAAGCCCGAGGTTTTCCGCAGGCTCTACACCGACTTCGCCGCGCAGAATCCGAAGTGGAACGAGATCCCGTCCACCACGGGCAACGTCTACTCCTTCGACGCCTCCTCGACCTACATCCAGGAGCCTCCCTTCTTCGTGGACTTCTCGCTTACTCCCGGCTCGATCAAGCCGATCACCGGCGCGAAGGCCCTTGGCATCTTCGGCGACTCGGTCACGACCGACCACATCTCGCCCGCCGGCGCCATCAAGAAGAGTTCGCCCGCCGGCAAGTATCTCCTCGAGAACGGCGTCGGCTTCGAGGACTTCAACTCCTACGGCAGCCGCCGCGGCAACGACCGCGTGATGACCCGCGGCACCTTCGCAAACGTCCGCATCAAAAATCTGATGCTCGGCGGCGAAGAGGGCGGCAACACGATCGGGGCCGACGGCCAGAAGACCTCCATCTACGACGCCTCGATGGCCTACCAGAAGGCCGGCGTGCCGCTCATCATCCTCGCCGGTCAGGAATACGGCACCGGCTCCTCGCGCGACTGGGCCGCCAAGGGCACCAACCTCCTCGGCGTGAAAGTCGTGGTGGCGCAGTCCTTCGAGCGCATCCACCGTTCCAACCTCGTTGGCATGGGCGTGCTCCCGCTCCAGTTCAAGGACGGCGTCAACGCGCAGACCCTGAAGCTCGACGGCACCGAGACCTACGACGTCGAGGGCCTCGACGCCTCGATCAAGCCGCAGCAGGACCTCATCCTGAAGATCACCCGCAAGGATGGTTCCGTGGAAAAGGTGTCCGTGCGCTGCCGCATCGATACGCCGATCGAGATCGATTACTACCAGCACGGCGGCATCCTGCCCTACGTTTTGCGCCAGATCGTGGCGAAGAACTAGTTGCCATTCCCTAGGTAAACTTCCCGCGCGACCGGCCCGGCCCTTGCTTGCCTGAGGCCGGTCCGCGGGCCAATTTTTGGTCCGTTTTCATCCCCTTGTTCGTATGCCCGAAGCCGCCGTGCCCACCTACCTTATCGATGCCGCCAGCGATCCCGTGGTGATTCGCATCGAGGGCCGGGCGTCGTTTCAGAATAGCGGCAGCCTGCAGCAATTTCTCGCCGAGATGCGTCGGCAAGGGCGGACGCGCTTCGTGATGGATTTTCAGGTCTGCACGAGCATGGACAGCACCTTTCTCGGCGTGCTGGCCGGCGCGGCGCTTGAGCTCCGCAAGGTTGACGGCGGCGGCAGTCTGGTGCTTTGCCGCGTGGGTGAGCGGAATCTCGAGCTCATCAAGAATCTTGGGCTCCACCGCCTGCTGACCGTCGATGACGGCTCCTGCGCCACCGAGGTGCGCGCGGGAAGCGGCATCGCGCTCGCGCCGCAGGCGAAGCTGACCGAGCTGGAGAACGCGCGTCTGGTGCTCGCGGCGCATGAAAACCTCGTTGAGGCGGACGAAGCGAATCGGACGAAGTTCCAAGACGTGCTCGCCTTCCTCAAGGGCCGAGTGGCCCAAGGGTAGGTTTTGTCCCCGGTATACGATTCTCTGGCTGTAAAAGCCCCGGCGAAAGAAGCCCGGGGTTTTTTTGTGTCGAAGGGGGCCTAATCCGTGATTTCCGGCCGCGTTTTTCAGGCTGTAAACATT
>CAMLNJ010000106.1 GCA_946481225.1 uncultured Verrucomicrobiota bacterium
CACCTGGAAGGTGCGTCAAGCGGCCGACGCGATCAGCAGATGCTCAGCAGGTTGCGCGAGATGAGTCGCGGCTATCGCCGGTTCTAGGCTGATTGGAGTTGCCCGCCCCGACCGAATCCCCAGCCCTCCCCGCATGGGCATGAAATATATCCCGACCGTGCGGGACCAAAAAGCCGCGGTTCGTTTCCTCAAAAAACAAAACCCGCCGCCGAACTTCAAAAAGTCGTCCGACAAACCCGCCCCGGCCAAATCGACCCCGCCGCCGAAGCCCGCAAACCCCTGATCCGCCGCTGTGTTTCTTGCGCGACACTCCTCGTTCTGGCCCGCGCGATTGACACACCTGAGACTCAAATGAGACTCCCCCTGTGAGCACCGAAGACTCCCGCGCCAAATTTCGCACCCACCTCGCCGCCCAAGGCCTCCGCATCACCAACCAGCGCTTGGCGATCTTCGACGCGGCCTTCGGCCAGAAAGAACATTTCACCGCGGAAGAGCTGCTCACCCATGCGCGCGCCATCGACGACTCCGTCTCTCGCGCCACGGTCTACCGCACCCTGCCCCACCTCATCGGGAGCGGCGTCCTTCGCGAGGTCGATATCGGCAAGAACCTCAAATACTACCTGCCCAACACGGACAACTCCGCCCAGGTCGCCCAAGTCATCTGTGTCGACTGCGACAAGATCTTCGAGATCAGCGCGCCCTTCATGTCGTGGTATGGCAACACGGTGTCCGCCAAACTCGGCCTCACGCCCATCACCCAACGCCTTCAGGTCAACGCCCACTGCGACACGCTGAAAGCCAGCGGCATCTGCAAGCACCGCGCAAGCGGCGCGGCCGCCTCCTGATCCGTTTCTTTCCGCGCCCTCTCGCTTTATTTGGCGTCGCCGCCGCGCGTTGCCGTCGCACTCCCGTCCGCTATCCTCCCTCCATGGCCCGCAAAGAAGACACGTCCTTCGACATTTCATTCTACGAAAGCATCCTTCGTCGCGACCCCTCTTACGCCGAGGTGGTGGAGATCCTCGGCGGGCTCTATACCAAGGCCGGACGCGTCGCCGATGGTTTGAAGATGGACCGAAAGCTCGTTCGTTTGCAGCCGGACAACGCCACCGCGCACTACAACCTCGCCTGCAGCCTCGCCCTCTCCAAACGCCCCGGCGAAGCGCTCACCGTTCTCGCCCAAGCGATCTCCCTCGGCTACGACGACGCCGACTGGATGGCCGACGATCCCGACCTCGCCCCTCTCCACAAACGCCCCGAGTTCCACACCCTCCTCGAACTGGTCCGTCAGGCCGCCAACCCGAAAAACTGACCGCGTATCACGCCCGCGCCGCGTCCGCCTTTCTTCCTGTTTTCGGATCCTCGCTCCCCGCTCCTCGCTCCCATGCCCGCCGTCCTCAACTACGAGCCCCTCGTCCTCCCGCCGCGCTCCGCGCCCTCGCCGCTCACCGCGATCCAGGAGGAAATCCTCGCGCTCAAAAAGCAGCGCAACGCCGTCATCCTGGCGCACAACTACCAGACCGAGGACATCCAGCGCGTCGCGGATTTCGTCGGCGATTCCCTCGGCCTCAGCTACCAGGCGCAGGCCGCGCAAGCCGATGTCATCCTATTCTGCGGCGTCCACTTCATGGCCGAGACGGCCAAGATCGTTAACCCCGCCCGCACCGTCCTCCTCCCCGACCTCGAAGCCGGCTGCTCCCTCGCCGACTCCTGCCCCGCCGAGCGCCTCGCCGCCTACAAAGCCGCGCACCCGAACGTCTACGTCGTCGCCTACATCAACTGCTCCGCCGCCGTGAAGGCGCTCAGCGACGTCATCGTCACCAGCGGCAACGCCCAGAAAATCGTCCAGCGCGTCCCCGCGGACCGCGAGATCCTCTTCGTTCCCGATCAGAACCTCGGCCAATGGGTCTCACAGAAAACCGGCCGCCAGATGCAACTCTGGCCGGGCAGCTGTTACGCGCACGTCATGTTCACCGTGCAGGCCGTCGAACGCATCCGCATGCAGTTCCCCGACGCCCCCGTCGTCGCCCATCCCGAATGCGTCCAGGCCGTGCGCGACCTCGCCGACGAGGTATGCTCGACCGAGCTCATGGTCAAATTCGCCAAAAACTCCCCCGCCGAGCGCATCATCGTCGTCACCGAAAGCGGCATGCTCCACCGCCTCCGCCGCGAAGTGCCGGACAAGACCTTCATCGCCGGCCCCACCGACACCTGCGCCTGCAACGACTGCCGCTTCATGAAGATGAACACCATCGAGAAGGTGCGCGACGCCCTGAAGTTCATGAAGCCCGAGATCCAGGTCCCCGAGGACATCCGCGTGAAAGCCCTCGCGCCCATCCAGCGCATGCTCGACTGGAGCAAGTAAGGCCGGCTCCCGCGGGGAGCGCTTCCTTGACGGGCGGGGTTCCGCCACCGCCCGACCGTCTGCGCTTCCCGCGGCGAAGCCCTTCCTCAATACACCTTCTCGAGCTGCGGGCTGCGCGTCACTCCGACCGGCGTGATCATCGGCCGGTCCAACGGCAGCGCGCCGCCCTCCATCTCGAGGATAAACTTCTCGAAGGGCTTCCAGTTCAGATCGCCCAGCTTTTCCCACGCGCCAAACTCCGCGCCATAGGCGCCGCGATAGGCCTTGAAGACCAGCTCCGAACAATAGATCTCGTCGTCGCCCGGGGCGTAACGATAATCGTATTGGCGACCTGAATACTTACCCAGCGCCGCCCTCAGCGCGGCGATGTCCTTGCCCTCGATCTCCCGCCAGCGCCAAGCGTCGATCCGCGCGCCGCGCCCGCGCACGATCCAGAGGTAAAGCGGCGTCTCGCGCACCACCCCGATCGCCTCGTGCACCACCCAGTCGCCGTCGGCGTTTTTCATCACCACGCCGCAGTGCGAGAACGGTGAATTCGTGATCCCCTCGATCGCGTCGACGAGGTCGCCGCGCGGCAGCGATTGAAACACCACGTCTCCCTCGCGCGGCGAATAGGTGACGAGATGCGCGAGGCCGTAGACGTGAAACTTCACGCCCATCGCGGCAAAAAGCGCCATCACCACGCCGAACCGGATCCACGCCCACCTGCCCCTGGGTAAGAGCTTCATGTCGCGCAGCCTGCCGCCCCGATCTAGACGCCGCAAGAGCGGCTAAAAACAACTTGGTGTGCCCGGCGGGATTCGAACCCACGACCAGCCGCTTAGAAGGCGGCTGCTCTATCCAACTGAGCTACGGGCACGAAACCAAAGAGCGATGCGTCGGAACTACCCGCCCCCCTCTTTTTTTCACGCCTTATTTCACGGCGCACCGGAAAAGGTTCGATGCCCTCCCCGTCGGGACGGACTTTTTTCCCCTACGCCTCGGTCACGTGAGCCCCGGAGGCAAACCCGGGGAGAACACCCCACGAAAACGGGCCCCGATCTTAAAAACTAGGTTAATATCTTTCTTGAGAATCCGAGCCGCCACGAGTGAAGACGGGGCCGCGTCGCCCCAACTGCCTCCGCTTCGCTTTCTTACCCATGCCCCGGCCGCCATCCCCTCGGGGAATCCTGCACCGCAGCGTTCTCCTCCTCGCGTTGTTCGCGTCTTGGTCCGCCCGCGTCCACGCCTTTCCTCCCGCGCCCTTCCTCACGCTCTACGGCATGATCCGCGACGAGCAGGGGCAGGCGCTTCAAATCGAGGGCGCTCAGGTCGTCTTCTACCAAAACGGCGTCGAGGCCCTCCGCGAGACGATCCGCTCGACCAGCCTTCTCGATCAAAACTACCAGATCCGGCTCCGCATGGACATGCAGCGCCCGGGCACGCGGACCTACAGCGACCTCGCCACCGCCCCGGGCACCGCCTTCACCCTTGGCGTCGTCATCCACGACATCGTTTATCTCCCGATCGAGATGTCGACGTCGCGCACCACGGGAAAACCCGGCGAGCGCCTGCGCCTCGACCTCACCCTCGGCGTCGATTCCGACGGCGACGGCATTCCCGACTCCTGGGAGGAAAGCCAGCTCTACGCCGGCGGAGTGCCCCCCGGCGAAACCGGATGGGACCTCGCCCTCATCTCGCGCGACGGCGACTTCGACGGCGACGGCGTCTCCAACTGGGCCGAATACATCGCCGGCACCTTCGCCACCGATCCGACCGACTACCTCGCGTTGCAGATCATCGCGCCGCTGCAACAGCACGCCCAGCTCCGCTTCTTCGCCCTCTACGGAAAAGTCTACTCCCTCGAAAAATCCGTCGACCTCCAAACCTGGACGCCGACCGACCTTTATCTCCGCAGTCCGGAGCCCCCTCCGACCGATCCCGACAACGCCGATCCCGCCCCCTTCGTTCCTCCCGCCGCCCAAGCCTCCCTCCGCGGCGAGACCACCGGCTTCGTCGATGTCTACGCCCCCTCCGACGCCTCCGGCCGCACCTTCTACCGCCTTAAAGTTCGATGAGAAACCTCCTCTCCCTCGCGGCCTCCGCGGTCCTCCTCGGCGCCGCCCCCGCCGGCCTCCTCGCCCAGTGGAAGACCGAGACCTACGCCCTGAAAGGCGGATGGAACGGCATCTGGCTTCACGGCGACGCCTCCCACGCCACCCCCGCCGAGCTCTTCCAAGATTATCCCAACGTCCTCGAGGTCTGGCGCTGGAACCCCAACCCCGACCAGGTCCAATACAGCGAGTCCCCCTCCGAGCCCGACGCCACCAGCAACGAATGGACCATCTGGGTCCGCGACAACCCCGAGGAGCAGACGCTCTCCGCCATGCTCGGCCAGTCCGCCTACCTCGTCCGCTGTAGTGGCGCGTCAACTACCACGACTTCCGTTTCCATCCCCCAGCGCCCCAAACCGCCCGCCGCCTCCTGGCTCGTCGGGGGCGCCAACTTCCTCGGCTTCCCCGGCGACTCCTCCGGCCCCGTCTTTTCCTCCTACTTCGCCAGTTTCCCCGTCGCCGTCACCACCCCCTCCAAGGTCTACAAATACATCGGCGGCGACCTCGGCGCCTCCAACCCGTTCCAGATCGCCCCGTCCACCGAGAAGCTCGACCGCAACACCGCCTACTGGTTCGAGGCCGCGACCGTCGGCGACTTCACCGGCCCGCTCAAATACGAGCTTCCCGGCTCCGACGGGCTCGCCTTCGGCCGCACCGGCTCGGTCATCACCCTCGGCGTCACGAATCGCACCACCAGCGCCATCACCCTCACCTTCTCCACGGAAAACTCCTCCCCCGCCCCCGCCGGCCAGACCGCCGTCACCGGCCCCGTCCCGCTCACCCGCCGCGTCTACGACAGCGCCACCGCCACCTACACCGAGACTCCGATCACCGGCGCATTCACCGTCTCCGTCCCCGCCTCCGGTCGCGTCGACGTCGGGTTCGGTATCGACCGCACCCAGCTCACCGGCTCCTCCAGCGCCCTCTACGCCTCCTTCCTCCGCGTCAAGGACTCCGCCCGCCTCAGCGATGTCCTTCTCCCCGCCAGCGCGCAAACCGCCACCCCCGCCGGCCTCTGGGTCGGCCAGGTCGACGTCTCCTCCGTCACCAGCACCGTCGCCGGCAGCCCAGGCTCCACCACCGCCCGCTCCTTTCCGCTCCGCGTCCTCATCCACGTCGACTCCGCCGGCGTCGCACGCCTCCTCTCCCAGGCATTCGTCGGCACCCTCGCCTCCGCCGGCAACCTGACCGGCGTCTGCACCAAGGAGTCCGCCCTCCTCGCCGAAGAAAAAGCCGACGCCCTCCGCCTCGTCTCCAGCCAGATGCCTCTCGACCGCGCCATCGCCGGCACCGGCGCCTTCGCCGTCGGCTCCACCCTCGGCCACGTCGTCACCATCGCCCACGACGATCCCGCCAACCCCTTCGTCCACCAGTATCACCCGGACCACGACAACCGCGACGCCCGCCTCGCCCCCCTCGCCGCCGGCGTCGAGAGCTACGCCCTCAAGCGCACGCTCGCCTTCACCTTCACCAGCACCCCGCCCGACGGCTCCTCCATCACCGGCTGGGGCACCACGATCTACGGCGGCACCTACTCCGAGACCATCGAGGGCCTGCACAAAAACCCGCTCTCCGTCGGCGGCACCTTCGCCTTCCGCCGCGTCTCCGAGATCGCCGAGATCACCCTCGACTGACCGGCGCCCCGCATCCGCGCCTGTTCATCTTCAACTTAAACTTCCCGCTTAAACTTTAATCCATGAAACGCCTCCTCGCCGCCGCCCTCCTTCTCGCCTCCTCGGCCGCCGCCTTCGCCCAGGTTCCATCCTACATGAGCTACCAGGGCCGCGTCTCCGATTCTTCCGGCACGCTCCTCGGCGGCAGCTCGCCCGTAAACCGCACCGTCACCTTCAAGTTCTACTCCTCCAGCACCGGCGGCACCCCGCTCTACGCCGAGGCCCAGACCGTCACCATCTCCGCCGGCGAGTTCTCCGTCCTCCTCGGCAACGGCACCGGAGTCTCCGGTTTGAAAGGTCCCGGCGCCCCCGCCACCACGCCCTACATCACGATCCCCTCCATCGCCACCGGCCCTCTTTACCTCGGTATCACCGTCGACGACGGCACCGCCGCCGCCGACGCCGAGATCACCCCGCGCCAGCAGATCGTCTCCGCCGCCTACGCCTTCCGCGCGAAATATGCCGAAGGCCTCGTGGACAACTCCCTCTCCACCGCGATGCTGCAATCGAGCTCCGTCACCACGACCAAGATCCTCGACGCCAACATCACCACCTCGAAGATCGCCGACGCCAACATCGTCACCGCCAAGCTCGCCGACGGCAGCGTCACCAACGCCAAGCTCGCCGACGGCTCCGTCACCGCGGGAAAACTCGCCGACGGCTCGGTCGGCAGCAGCAAAATCGCCGACGGCTCCATCGCCAACGCCGACCTCGCCGACAGCATCGTCAACAGCGCCAAGATTACCGACGGCGACGTCCGCTCCGTCGACATCGCCGACGGCTCCGTCGCCACCGCCGACCTCGCCGACAACTCCGTCACGAACGCCAAGGTCGCGAGCAACGCCATCGACTACGCCAAGCTCGCCGCCGCCGTCCAGCAGGCCCTCTGCCCCGCCGGCACCATCCTCCCCTACGCCGGCGACACCGCCCCCTCCGGCTGGCTTCTCTGCGACGGCACCTCGATCAGCCGCACCACCTATTCCGTTCTCTACGGCGTCGTCGGCAACCGCTTCGGCTCCGCCGACGGGTCGACCTTCCGCGTCCCCGATTTCCGCGGCCGTTTCCTCCGCGGCCGCGACGGCGGCGTCGGTCGCGACGACGACCGCAACTCCCGTTACGCCATGAACGGCGGCGGCGCCACCGGCGACGCCGTCGGCTCCGTGCAGGACGAGCAGTTCCGTTCCCACCGCCACTCCATCCCGACCGATACGCGCGGCAGCAACGCCGACAACCTGACGCTGACGGGCACCAGCGGCAGCGACGAAAATTTCTCCTACGACCCGGGCTCCGGCTACGAGGGCGGCAACGAAACCCGCCCCGACAACGCCAACGTGAACTACATCATCAAATACTAAGCCCCGCCCGATCCCCTCCCACCTCCGGCTCCACCCCTTCGCCCCATGAGCCCCATCCGCCCCGTCGGCCCGGTTCTGCTGATGGGCCTCGCGCTCCTCGCCGCGGCCGTCGCCCCCCTCCGCGCCCAATACGAGATCAAGGGCGGCGTCTCCAACAACCTCAGCTACCGTGCCGGCGGCATCCCCGTCGGCCCCTCCGGCACCCCGAGCGGCGATCCCGCCATCACCCCGCAGTTCTCCAACCTCGTCGAGACCTCCGCCTCCGCCGGCCCCGTCTCCAACGCCGCCGCCCTCGCCTCCCGCTACCCCTCCTCCGCCGGCGTCGTCCTTCAACGCGCCAGCGTCGGTAGCACGTTCGCATCCGGCGTCCCCCGCTACTTTCTCGGCGACCGCATCGTCCCGCCCGCCGGCTACGTCAACTCCGGCGGCGCCACCGTCGCCACCTCCGCCGACTTCTGGCGCGCCGAACCCGTCCGCGCCGCCGAGATCGTCACCAATCCATCCGGCCAGCCGCTTCAGGACTCGACCGGCGCCGCCATCGCCAACACCGGTGGCGTCATCGTCCCCGCCCTCGATCCCGGGATGTATGAGACTTTCTACTACAGTCCTCACGCCCGCGGCGTCTTCGCCTGCCAGCCCGGCCAGGTCCAGGTCTGGTGGCGATCCGCCCTCCCCGACGCCTCCAACAACTACATCCTCGTCAAGGAGACCTTCTCCGTCTCCTCCGCCACCACCAGCCCCGTCCGCACGTTCTACTGGACGGAAAAAAGCTTCAACGGCCCCCGCGTCACCATCCCCAGCGGGCGCATCGTCACGGTAAACCCGGTTTTCAGCAACGT
>CAMLNJ010000107.1 GCA_946481225.1 uncultured Verrucomicrobiota bacterium
TCCCCTCATGAACGGCGGCGGCCTCTTCGAAACCGGCGCCGGCGGCTCCGCCCCCAAGCACGTCCAGCAGTTCACCGAGGAAAACTTCCTCCGCTGGGACAGCCTCGGCGAGTTCTTCGCCCTCGCCGCGTCCTACGAGCACCTCGCCGTCACCCAGAAGAACGCCAAGGCGCAGGTCCTCGCCGAGACCCTCGACGAGGCCAACGGCAAGTTCCTCGAAAACGACAAGTCCCCCGCCCGCAAGGTCGGCGCCGGCATCGACAACCGCGGCAGCCATTTCTACCTCGCCCTCTACTGGGCCCAGGCCCTCGCCGCGCAGTCGAAGGACGCCGAGCTCGCCGCCGCCTTTGCGCCCCTCGCCGAGAAGCTTACCGCGCAGGAGAAGCAGATCGTGAGCGAGCTGGTCGCCGTCCAAGGCAAGCCCGCCGACATTGGCGGCTACTACCGCCCCGACGACGTCAAAGCCAATGCCGCCCTCCGCCCGAGCCCCACGCTGAACGCCGCGTTGGCGAGCCTCTGATCAAAGCACCGCGTTCCGGGGAACGCCGGCTCACGCCGGTCTCCGAACCAAAGGTCCTATAGGCCCAAGAAGCCTGTAGGACCTTTTTTTTGAGCCCCCCCGGAAAAGTTGCAGCACGTCCGTCCGCGACCGTGTTCCTCCCACCTGGATGCCGGCCGGAGTGACGTTCCGGCGCTCGCTCTCGGGCTCACGCCGCGCGAGTCGGCGGAGGCGCTCCGGGTGGCGCGACGGAGTCGCCTTGCGGCCCGCGTTGGGCTTGCGGCAATTCCAAGATGAACGTGGCACCCGTGCCGGGGCCGGCGCTTTGCGCGACCAGCTTGCCCCCCATTTCGCGGGCGGCGTTGGCGCTGTCGTGCAGGCCGAAGCCGGGGCCCGTGGCGCGGGTGATAAAGCCGTGGCTGAAGATGCGCGTGAGGTTTTCCGGCGAAATGCCGGCGCCGTTGTCGGTGATGGCGATGGCGACGGTGCCGCCGACGCCTTTGGCCGCATGGATGAACAGGGCCTTGTCCGGCCGGCCCGAATCGTTGCACGCCTGCTCGGCGTTGCAGATGAGATTCACGAGGATCTGGAGCACCTTGTATTTGTCCGCGCTGACGGCGGGCGGTGCTTCGAATTCCGTGCGGACGACGATGCCATGCTTCTGGAGCGAGGCTTCGGTCATCCGGAGGGCGTCGGCGACGAGGTCGGGGACGCCGAGGGTTTCAACCACGACGGAGCCGTGCGCGAAGCTTCGCTGTTTGGCCAGGATGTCGTTGATGAATTCGATGTGCCTGCAAAGGGTGTCCAGCTCCGCAAGGTTGCTCTCCTGTTCGTGGGCCAGGTGTTCGCTCAGCAGCCGCAGATAGCCGGGCAACCGAACGCCTTGGGGGTCGGTGGCGAGGAAGCGGCCGAGGTCGGCCGCGTGTTTATCCAGCAGGGCGACGGCTTTGGCGAAGTTGGCCTGTTTGGAATGGCGGGCGCGCTCGGCCATGAGATGGGCGGAGACGTTCACGCTGTTGAGGACGTTGCCCACGTTGTGGAGGATGCCAGCGGCCACCTCGGCCATGCCCGCCCGACGGGAGGCGTCGATGAGACGCCGGTTGATTTCCGCCGCCTCGGCCTCGATGCGTTTGCGTTCCGAGATGTCGGTGCAAATGGCCATGTAGGCCCGCGGTTCGCCATGCTCGTCCAACATGGGCCCGATGGCGGCATCCACCCAGTAGAACCGGCCGTCTTTGGCGCGGTTCTTGATTTCACCGTGCCAGACTCTGCCGGAAGCGAGGGTTTCCCAGATCTCCCGGTAAAAGGAATCCGCGTGGTGGCCCGACTTAAGCAGGCGATGATTTTGTCCGAGGAGTTCGGCGCGGGGGTAGCCCGAAACCCGGCAAAAGTTGTCGTTGACGTAGGTGATGGCGCCCTGCCGGTCGGTGCGCGAAATGATGCAGGCGGTGTCGAGCACGGTGTTGACGGCCGCCAGGGATTGGAGGGTCTCGGTAAGTTTTTCCTGCGTGGCCCGGCGCTCGATGATCTCCGCTTCGAGTTCGGCGGTGCGCTCCTGCACGCGGATTTCCAGTTCATGGCTGCGCCGGTAAAGGCGCCGCACCCGCAGCCGGTAGGCGATGACGACCAGGCCCAGAAATCCGGCGGCCGCGGCGCCGCGGAACCACCAGGTCGCCCACCACGGCGGGAGGATCACCACGCGCAGGGAGGCGCCCTGCTCGTTCCAGAGTCCGTCGTTGTTGGCTGCCTTGACCCGGAAGACATAGCGGCCGGGCGACAGTCGCGTGTAGGTGGCGTAGCGCCGCTTGACCCCGGAGTAACGCCAGTCCTCGTCGAAGCCCTCCAGTTTGTAGGCGTAGCGGTTCTTCTCCGGCGCGGTGTAGCTCAACGCCACGAACTTGAAGGTGAATATGGACTGCTTGTGCGTGAGTGTGAGTTCCTCGGTGACGTTGATCGCCTGCTTCAGCGGAGAGTCCTTCCCGCCGATTTCCGCCGGCTTGTTGAACAGCTCGAAGCCCGTCAGCGCGACCGGCGGCGGATGCGGGTTGTCCGCCATTTGATCCGGGCGAAACACGGCGAGACCTTCGGTGCTGCCAAAGAACATCAGTCCGTCGGGTGCCGTGGCGGCGGCGCCGACGAAAAATTTCTCCCCCGGCAATCCGTCCGCTTTGTCGTAGTTGCGGAACCGGCCCTGTGCGGGGTCGAAACGGGACAGTCCCGCGGTCGTGCCGAGCCAGAGCCGGCCCTGCTTGTCGCGCTGGATGGAATGCACGCTGTCCGAGGGCAGTCCGTCCTTTTTCGTGTAGCGGCGGGTAAAGCGGCCCGAAGCCGGATCAAACCGAAACAGCCCCGAAAGCGTGCCCACCCACATTTCCCGCGGGCCGTCCCGGTCGATATGGACGGACATCAGGGAGCGGTTGATCTCGCTCTCGGGATGCTCCGGATCGATGAGGTAGGTCGTGAAGACCGCGGTCGCCGGGTCGACCCGCGTCAAGCCGCCTTCACCGGCGAGCCAGAGGAAGCCGTCGCCGTCCTTGGCGATGCCGAAATTCAAATTGAACGCGAGGCGCTTTGGATCCGCGGGATCGGCCGTGTAGTGGGTGAAGGTCTTGCCATCATAGCGCCCCACCCCTTCCGCCCAGTAAAGGATCCACACGTTGTCCGAGTCATCCGTCGCCAGGGCCCAAATTTTGTCGGACGCCGGGCTGTTTGGATTGTTCGGGTCGTGCGGATAATGGGTGACGGCGTCCCCTTGGATACGAAAGAGCCCTTGAGGAAAGGCGCCGACCCAGATCCGCCCTTGCCGGTCCTCCACGACGGAGTGCGTATCCGTGGCGATCGAGTGCTTCACCGGCGGGCGGCAATCGTCGAGGTAGTCGAGACCGCCCAAGGTGCCGATCCAGGCGCGGTTGTTTCGGTCTACATGGATCGATTCGACGATGTTGTTGCGCAGACTATTCGGGCTCCCGGGATTGCCGCGATAGACTTGGAACTTCTCCGGCTCGCTCGGCAGCCGCACGACACCGTGCAGATGGGAAGTGGCCCAGACGGCTCCCGTGCGGTCGTCGCACACATTGTTGATCGAAGCCGCGCAATAGCTCACGGGGTCACTCGGGTCGGCAAGGACGTGCGTGAAAACGCCGCGGCTGCGATCCAGGAAATTCGTCCCCCTCGGCGTGCAAACCCAGAAACGTCCGGCCCGATCTTCGTGGAGCGCCCAGACATAGTCGTCGCTGATGCTGCCGGGCTCCTTCGGATTATGGCGGTGGTGGACAAAGGTCCTGGTTTCCGGCACGAAGCGATCCAAGCCGCCCTCGGTGCCGACCCAAAGCACGCCCTCCTTGTCTCGGAGAAAGCACGTCACGTCCTTGCCGGCGATGCTTCCGGGATCATTGGGATCGGGCTGATAGGCGGTGAATTCGCCGGTTTCCGGGTCGAGCACGCAGGCGCCGGTCGCGATGGTTCCCACCCAGAGTCGTCCATCTTTCGGATCGGCGAAGACCGAACGAACCGCGGCGCTGCTCAGGCTGCGCGGATTCTTCGGGTCATGCCGGTAGGTCGTGAATTTGCCGGTTTTGGGATCCAGCCGGCTCAAACCCTTTTCCGTGCCCACCCAGATCGCGCCGACGGCATCTTCGCAAAGCGCCGTGACGACCGTGTCGCAAAGCGAGGTGTCGTCGCCCGGAACGGGGCGATATGCGGTAAAATCGTCCGTGTCGCGATGGTAGCGGTTCAGGCCGCCATCCGTGCCGACCCACAAGGTTCCCTGGCGGTCGAGCAACAGGGCGGTGACGTTGTTACGGCTCAGACTCCGAGCATTGCCCTCCTCGTTCTGGTAGATCTTGAACTCGCAGCCATCGTAACGGTTCAAGCCGCCCCTCGTCGTGCCGAACCACATGAACCCCTGGGGATCCTGCACGACGGAGCTCATGGCCGAATCCGAGAGACCGTCCGCCGCGGTCAGATGACTGAAACGAAAAGGCGGTGACGAGGACGGGGTTTGGGCTTCGGCCGCGGCGGCGGAGGCGAACGTTCCGGAGATCCGGGCCGGTGCGGCATCGCCGTCCTTTTCGCCGGCTGCGGAGCGGGCGGACAGGAGCGAAACCGCTACCTGCAAGAGAGCGATGGCGGCCAGCCGCGAGATGGCTTCTCTGGCCGTCATATTGTTGGAACCTTCGTATGGCCGGTGGTCATGTCAAATCCTATGCCATTGTCGCGCACAGACTAATTAGAAACTTTCCCCCGCCTACATCGTTGCCTTCCGTCGGCGGTCCGCGCGACTGCGTCCGGGACCACAGGCTATAACCACAGGCGGGCGTGCGCGTCCCGGGCGTGCGCCCGCCGCGCTCGCCCTCAAGCGGCGGCAGGTGCCTGCTCGTCCTGGTCCGAGGCGGCCTGGGCATCGGCTTCGAGCGTGAAGAAAAAAGTGGCGCCTTGCCCGACCGCGCCCTCCGCCCACACACGCCCGCCGTGGCGCAGGACCACGCGCGACACCGTCGCCAACCCGATCCCGGTGCCTGGAAACTCTTCCATCGAGTGCAAGCGCTGGAACGGGCCAAAGAGCTTGGCGCCATAGCGCATGTCGAAACCCGCGCCGTTGTCCTGGACAAAATAGACAGCCGGCCCGGCCTCGCCCGTTCGCCGGCCAAACACGATGCGGGCCCTATTGCGCTTGGACGTGAATTTCCAAGCGTTTCCCAGCAGGTTCTCGAGCAGGATGCGCAACAAGCCCGGATCACCCTCCGCGGTCAGCCCCTTGGCGATTTCCACCTCGGCGTCCGTCTTCGGGAACGCCGACAGGAGGCCCGCCACGACCTCGCCCGCCATCGCGCTTAGATCGACCTGCACTATCTTCAACTCCTTCCGGTTCACGCGCGCCAGGCTCAACATGTCGTCGATCAGCCGGCCCATGTGCTGCGTGGCCTCGCGCACTCTCCCGAGAAAATATCGCTCTTCCTCGGCGAGCTTTTCGAAGGCGGAGGTCAGAAGCAGTTGGCTGTAACCGTCTATCCCGCGAAGAGGCGCGCGCAAATCGTGCGACACCGAGTAGCTGAACGACTCGAGCTCCCGATTGGCCGCGTCGGCGATTTCCTTCGCCCGCCGCAACTCGACGTTGGCGCGGTGCAGCTCGGTATTCTTCGCCTCGAGGTCGGCGATGAGCGAGGCGCGGGTCCCGGCCAGCTCGCGCAGGGCCTGGACCTCCACCGCCTCGATTTCGCGGCGATGAAGCTGCTCGCGGATCCGGCGATTCTCGTCCTCGAACTGCTTGCGGCGGAGCTGGGCGCGCAGCCGCGCCTTCAGGATCTCGAAGTCCCCGGACTTGGTGATGTAGTCGTCGGCGCCGGCGTTGATCCCCTCGATCATCGCCGCGCTTTCCTCCATCGCCGTCAGAATGATGAGGGGGATGTCCCGCCACGCCGGATGCGCCTTGATTCGCTGGCAGGTTTCCTTGCCCGACATCTCCGGCATCAGCAGGTCGAGCAGGATGCCGTCCACCGCCTGGCTGCCGAGCAACTCCAGCGCCTCCGGACCGGAATGCGCCGCCACGACATCGTAGCCCTCCGTGCGAAGTTCGTCGCAAAGCTCGCCCAAAAACGTGGGGCTGTCGTCCACCGCCAAAACGCGCTTCGGCGCGAGCAGGCTGGGTAGCGCCGCGCCGGCGGCCGGGCTCGGCGCGGCGCGAAGCAGCGCCGTGAGCTTGGCGAGGACGACCGCCACGCCTACGTGCTTTTGAATAAAGGCGTCCGCCCCCGCCTCCAAGGCGCGCAATTCGTCCGCGCGGCTTTCCGAGGCGGTGAGCAGCATGCACGGGGTCCGCCGCAGCGCGGCGTCGGCGCGCAGCCGCCGGATCGCCTCCGCCCCGTCCATCCCCGGCAGCATCTGGTCGACGGCCGCCGCGTCCGGCCGCAGATCGGCGGCCAGCCGCAGGCCCTCCTCGGCCGTCGGGGCCACCACGACCTCGTGTCCCGCCTCCTCCAGCGCCCCGCGCAACTCCTCCGCGAAAGTGGGGCTGTCCTCGATCAGCAGGACCAAGGGGCGCTCCCGCGAGCGCCCTTCGCGCGGGCTCACGAGTTCCCGGGCGCGCGCCACCATCTGCGCGGAGTCGTAAGGCTTCCCCACGTAGTCGTCCGCGCCCGTCTTGAGGCCGCGGACCCGATCCTTCACCTCGTCCTCCGAGGAGAGCAGCAGCACCGGCAGGCCGGCGGTGGCGGGCGAGGACTTTAGCTCCTGCAAAAAATCCAACCCGTCGCCGTCGGGGAGCAGCACGTCGAGGATCGCCAGGTCGAAGCTTCGCCGCCGGCAGGCGTCGCGCGCCGCCTCGATGGTCGCGCACAGAGTGGTTTCAAACCCCGCCGCATCGAAGGATTCCTTCAAATCCATCCGGACGGTGATGCTGTCATCGATGATGAGAACACTCGGTTTCATGACGGAAGAGCCGTCGGACGCGGAACGAGCCCCGCCAACGTGGAAGCGAACTGGTCCAGCGGCAACACCCGCGCGGCGGCGTCCAGCCGGATCGCCTCCCGGGGCATGCCAAAAACCACGGAACTGCCTTCGTCCTGCGCGAAGGTGGCCCCGCCCGTGCGGCGGATGGCGAGCAGCCCCTCCGCGCCGTCGCGCCCCATGCCGGTGAGCAGGCAGGCGGCGGCGCGCGGTCCCAGCTCGCCGGCGACGGAGTGAAAGAGCACGTCCACGGAGGGACGGCAGGAATGCCGCTCCGGATCTTGCGTCAGGCGCAGCCGGCCGTCGCGAACGACAAGGTGCTGGTCCGGCGGAGCGAGGAGCACGCGACATTCGCCCGGGCGCGGCAGGACTTCGTTGTCGCGCGCGAATTCGACCGGAAAGGGCGAAAGACCGTTCAACCACTCCGCGAAGGCGGGCCCGAACGCGCGGCTGAGATGGATGACCACCAAAAGCGGCAGCCGAAAATCGCGCGGGAGATGGTTCAGGATATGCACGATGGCGGCCGGCCCGCCGGTCGAAGCGCCGATGGCCACCAGCTCGCATTCCGCCCGGGAGACGGCCGGGCCCGGGACGGACGCGACAGCCGCGCCGCCCGCGAGGTGCTTCAACCGGGCGCGCGGATGGGTGATGACCTTGATCCGCGAGATCAGCCGCAAAGTGGAGACCAGTTGCCGCTCCCACGCCGGATCGGAGGCGTCGCCCCGCGGCTTCTCCAGCACGTCGAGCGCCCCCGCGGCCAGCGCGTCGTAGGTCTTGAACAACTCGCCCCGATTGAAAGAAGACGAGACGACGAGGATCGGCGTAGGGCAGTAGGCCATGATGTATTCGGTGGCGGCCAGGCCGGTCATCACGGGCATCATCATGTCGAGCGTCATGACATCGGGCCGCAGCCGCTGGCAGGCCTCGATCGCCTCCCGACCGTCGTTGGCCTCCGCCACCACTTCGAAATCGGCCTGCGCCTCGAGCACCTCCACGATGCGTTTGCGCACCGTGATGGAATCGTCCGCGACAAGAATCCGGAGTCGTTTCATGACAACAGCTCCCCGATGCGCTGCAACAAACGCCGCTGGTCGAATTCGCCCTTGATCACATAGTCCTGCGCGCCGACCGCGAGGCCGCGCAGTCGGTCCTCTCGCGAGTCGCGCGAGGTGACGAGGATGGCGGGCAACTCCCGCCACGCCGGCTCGGCGCGAAGACGTTCCACCAGCGTGAACCCGTCCATCCCCGGCATCTCCACATCCACCAACACCAAGGAGTAATCGCCGGCCTTCAACCGTTCGAGCGCCTCCTCGCCGGAAACCGCCACGTCCACCGAATAACCGGCCGACTCCAGGATGCTTTGCTCCAACATCC
>CAMLNJ010000108.1 GCA_946481225.1 uncultured Verrucomicrobiota bacterium
GTGGGCTCCGGTGGCGGCGAGTTGATTGGAAATGAAGTCGACCGCTTCGGTGCTGTGGGTGATGACGCCGTCGGGTTGTTCGCGGGAAATCCAGGCGACGAGTTCCGCGGGCGAGGGCAGACGGGTCGAGGCGATCAGGGGCGGGAGCGGCGCGATGCGGTTTTGCAAGTTTTGCCAGGCGACCGCGGCGTTGAAGGCGTCGGCGGTGCGGATGCGGAAGGTCGCGGTCGATGCGAAGCCGATGCGCGCGCAACCTTTCCGGGAGAGCTGGGCGCAGAGCATCTGGGCGTTTTGGAAGTAGTTCACGCCCACTTGGGGAAACCCGTGGTTGATGACGCTCGGGGAGGACGCGACGACGGAGAATTTGCTCCAGTCGAGCAACTGGCCGACGTCGGAGGGATAGGTCATCTGGAGCAGGAGCACACCCTCGATGCCGCGGTTGACGAGGGTGCGTTGGAGCTGGCGGTTGAAAAGCGTGGGCGTCTTGAGCCGGAAGAGTTCGAGGCGGTAGCCGAGCTCTTCGGCGCGGGCGCGGGCGCCGAGCCAGGTTTTTTTCAACTCGAGCGTCTCCGAGTCTTCTTCGACGGAGGTGATGGCGGCGAGCGTCGCCATGTAGGCGGGTTTGTGATGACGGCGCAGGTGCTTCATCAGCTTCGCCAACTCCGGGTCGGGACGGTAGCCGAGTTTTTGGGCGATCTTTTTGACCCGGGCGCGGAGCTCTTCGGTGACGAGGGGGCTGTCGCGCAGCGCGCGGGAAACGGTCATGACGCTCACGTCGGCGGCGGAGGCGATCTGCCGCATCGTGGGGCGATGCTCAGGGGTGGCGGGCTCGCTCATCTGTTATGGTAACAGGAGGCGAAGCGACTTTTGGGGCGAGGCAAATTCCGAGGGAGGGGGCCTTATGCCAATCATCCTTCCTTTCCAAACCTTGGCATAGGCCGCTCTGATGTAGGCTAGGTGTAGGCCAGACCGCTGGTCTGGATGTCGTGGCCCGGTTTTTTCAAGCCGCCCGACCAGCGGTCGGGCCTACAGGAAGACGCGCGCTCAGGGCAACTGGACGCGGATGCGGTAGAAGGCGGCGGGGGCGGGCTTGGCGGGGTCGGTGAAGGTGATGAGCGCGTCGGCGGCCAGCGGGCCTTGGGTGTCGAGGACGGTCCAGCCGGCGGACTCGAGGGTGGTGGAGCGTTCGAGCACGTAGGTGCGGCCGCTCTTGCCGGCGACGACGAGTTGGAAGCCGGCGCCGTCGGGCGTGAGTCCGGAGCTTTGGATTTCGAGGAAGTCCGCGGTGTCGTTGGGGTCGGTGGCGGCGGTGTATTCTTGCGCGTTGGTCCAGCCGTCGGCGTCGGGGTCGTCGAGGCCGGTCTGGCTCGTGGTGTCGCCGAAGCGAACGGTTTCCCAGGCGTCGGGGAGGGAGTCGCCGTCGACGTCGGTCGGAGTCGAGGCGGCGAGGGCGGGGTCGGAGCCGGCGCTTTCCTCGGTTTCGTTGTCGGCGTTGTCGCCGTCGGGGTCGGCGGAGCCGGTTTGGGCGAGGTTGCCGAACTTGGCCGTTTCCCAGGAGTCGAGGAGACCGTCGGAGTCGGTGTCGTCGGCCGAGGGGGCGACGGAGAATTCGATGACGTGGAGCGGAGTGCCGACGGCGGAGGTGACGGTGCTGTCCTCCTGGATGAAGACGGAGAGGATGTTGTCGGATTCGAGGCGGCTCTGGTCGAAGGCGGGTTCGCCGTTGAACTTGGTGGTCGAGGTGTGGATGACCTCCCAGTCGGTGTAGGCGGAGTCCTTCGAGGCGGTGGCGATGGCGAGGTAGCCGGCGCGGTAGCCGGGGAAGACCTGGCTGCGATCGGCGTAGGTGAGGAAGACGGCGTAGAGGTTGCCGGCGGCGTCGTAGCCGAGGCGGGGGCGGGAGCCGACGGGGGCGATCTCGGGCGGGATGCGGCGGCGCGACCAGCGGGTGTCCGAGGAGTCGCGGAAGTAGTGGTAGTAGGCGGAGGCGTTGATGGAGTAGGCGGCGGTGGTGATGTTGGGATACTCGTAGCCCGGATCGTCGCGGCGGTGGAGCGTGAGCATGTGCACGGTGCCGCTGGGGTCGACGCACTGGGTCTGCTGGTTGATGAGCAGCTGCTGCATGTCGAGGCGCTTGGTCAGGGTGCCGGGCGAGGTGAGGCCGATGCGCTGGCCGAGGCTGGTGTCGGCGATGAGGTCGCCAGCGTTATTGCGCCAGGTGCGGCCGAGGTCGGCGCTGGAGGCGTAGCAGAGGTCGTGGTTGGCGGTGCCGGCGCCTTCGCGGTAGGTCCAGGTGATGTGGAGCTTGCCGTCGGGGCCGAAGTCGAGGCCGTTGAGGTAGGCGTTGCGGTTGCTGTCGGTGTAGCTGCCCTCGGTGTAGGTGCCGGTGCGGGTGTCGAACTGGATCGGCGCGTTCCAGGCGCCGGTGGCGGGGTCGTAGGTGCTGAGGAAATTGTCGCCGTCGCCCGAGCCGCCGTAGCGCCACTGGAAGACGAGGCCGCCGCCGGGCGCGGCGATGAAGAGCGGGTAGGTGACGACCGTCACGGTCTGGCCGGAGGTGACGAGCCAGTTTTGCTCGGCGTTGAACATGCCGGTTCCCCACGCGGCTTTGTTGGTGGTGCAGAGGCCGGCCACGGAGCGGCGGTAGCGGAGGTTGTGGCCGTGGTGGTCCCACGACATGTGGAGGGTGCCGTCGGCGGCGCAGATGCCGAAGGAGATGACGTTGTGGGCGTCGCCGTTGACGCCGTTGGCGAAGGTCGAGCCGGTGTTGACGACCTCCCAGGCGCCGACGGAGGCGCCGGAGACGGTGCGGCGGGCCATGAAGACGGTCAGGGTCGTGTTGTCATACCAGGCGGTGTATTGGTAGCCGTCGAAGCTGAGGAGGATCTCCTGCTGGTAGGAGATGCCGTTGATGGCGCGGCCGTAGGTGGCGTTGCTGGCGAAGAGGCGGGCGTTGGTGCTGACGGACGTGTCGGCGAGGAAGGTGGCGCGCGGGGATTTCCAGGCGGGGCGGGAGGAGGCGGAGGAGGGGGAGGTGCCGGCGCGGTGTTCGGCGAGGTTGTTGTAGCCGTCGCCGTCGACGTCATCGAAGCCGGACTGGGAGAGCGTGCCGAGGCGGGCGTTTTCCCAGGCGTCGGGGAGGCCGTCGCCGTCGGTGTCGGCCGGGGTGGACCAGGCGTCGGCGGGGTCGCTGCCGGCGGTGTATTCCTGGAGGTAGGTGGAGCCGTCGCCGTCGGAATCGGTGCCGGCGTCGGGGAAGGAGGTGGCGGAGAGGGGATCGGTGCCGCCGGTCTCTTCCTGCTCATTGGTGGCGGGGTCGTTGTCGGGATTGCCGGAGCCGGTCTGGGCGGCGATGGAGCCGAAGTGGGCGATCTCCCACGTGTCGTCGAGGCCGTCGAGGTCGGTGTCGTTGGGGTCGGTGAAGAAGAAGGCCTGGGCGGAGCGGGCGACGCTGGAGACGCGGACCTCGTCGATCTTGGCCTGGATGCCTTCGCCGCCGGCGGCGCGGTTTTCGTTGCCGATGATCAGGGGGCCGGTGATGGAGCCGGCGCCGGTGAGGGAGAGCGCCTGGTCGGAGCCGATCTGGTTGGCGGAGCCGGCGCCGGAATCGAGGCGGGTCCAGTAGAAGCGGCAGTTGGCGCCGTCGTAGACGAAGGCGGCGTGGAACCATGCGCCGGCGGCGATGGCGTGCGTGCCGGTGGTGGGGATGGCGGCGAGTTTTTGCGCGCCGCTCACGCCGATCATGTTGAACTCGAGCTGGCCCGAGGAGTTGATGCGGAACTGGAAGCCGCGGGTGGCGGCGCCGGAGTCGGTGGAGAGGATCTCGCGGTTGCCGGCGAGGGCGTTGGGCGAGACGAGGGCTTCGAGCGTGAAGGGGTTGGTTCCGCCGATGCCGAGCGAGGACATGGCGATGGCGTCGGTGGTCTCGCCGTTGTAGGTCGAGTTGCCGTTGCCGTCGTAGGCGAGGCCGAGGTTGGTGGCGGTGCCGAGGTCGGCGCACTTGCCGAAGCCGGAGTAGGCGGTCGCGCCGAGGAGAGTGGTGTTGGCGGAGCCGGTGGAGCTGCCGAGGGTCCAGCCGTAGACGTTGTTTTTGCCCGCGACGGCATTGGCGGCGACGCCGCCGGAGGTCTCGTCGAGGTGGAAGAGGAGGACGGTGTCGGCGTCCGGCGAGTAGGGAGCGGGGGCGGCTTGGAGGAGACCGGCGCCGGTTCCGGCCGCGAGGCAGGCGAGCGAGAGCAGGGACGAGAGGGGAAGGTGCATTTCGGCGGGAACGGGGCCGGAGGCGCGGGCGCGGTCCGGCGTTGGAATTCGGGGGAACATCCAAGCTGACATACCGCGCGGGGAGGGTTGAGGAGGAAACCGACGTAGGCCTTTTTAGCGTATAGCGAGCATGACCTCGCGTTTCATGACGCGCCTCGAAACGCCACCAACGCCTTCGCCCGGGTTGCAATTTGCAGGCGGGGGAGGGCGTGGAAACGACGGCGAGAGGCGGTCGGCCGGGACTTATGTGCTTGCTACGAGCGACTTGAGGATCAGGGCCCCGGATGGGCACGCCGTTTGCCCCGGGAGTGGTGGCGTAACCCGAACCCCGCCGCACCCATGCTCGCCGATCTTGCCGTCATTCCCGTCGGACACGGGGCGCACACCAGCGATGTGCTCTCCGAGATTCTCAAAGCCATCAAGGCCTCCGGCCTGCCCTATCAGCTCACGCCGACCTCGACTTGCATCGAGGGCGGCTGGGACGAGGTCATGGCATTGGTGAAGCATTGCCGCTCGATCGCGCGCGGCGCCGCGCCCCATGTCATCACGCTGCTGCGCATCGAGGACGATCTGGAGCAGCGATCGGGAAAACTCGTCGCAAACGTGGAGTCGGTGGAGGAAGAGGCGGGCGAGCACTTCGCCACATCGCCGGAAGCGGCGGAGGCGGAAGGCGACGCCAAACCGGGCGAAGGCATTCGCGACACGCGGCCGGAAAACGCGAGGTAGGCGGCATCGCGTTCATCACGCCGCGTCGGGCAGGGCGGCGTCGGGCCTTATTGTTTGCTTGGTCCGGGGTGCTTGCCGAAAAGCGAGCAACGGCCATCGTCCGCGTCGTCGGGTTTGGCGGCACGTGATCTCAAGCGATCGCCGTTATCACAGAAATCCGTGATAACCCCGTGCGGGGCGAAGCCCTAGTCTTTGCCCTGCCGTTCGTCGGACGCATGGGTCGAGTCGACCGCCCATGGAAATGCGCGCGAAAGTCGGATAATTTCCAACATGTTGCTCGGAACCGGCGCACGTCGTCCCCCGTGGATCGATTCTGAGGTTCTGGCGTCGCGGCGCGAGGCGGGCGACGGAGACGCCAAATCACATCCCGCCAAATCAAAATAGGAATCAACTGATGAACGCTCTCACACAATGGAACCCGTTTCGCGAACTTGAGGACATGCACAATCGGCTCGCCGGCATCTTCGATCGCTCGCCTTCGTTACGTCGCGATGGAAAACAAGAGGCGATCGCGGCCGCCGAATGGTCGCCGCTGGTCGATATCACGGAGGACGACAAGAGCTACGACATCAAGGTCGAGTTGCCGGAGATGAGACGAGAGGACATCAAGGTCAGTGTCGCGAATGGCGTTCTCACCATCTCGGGCGAGCGGAAGCAGCAGACGGAGGAAAAGAACAAGAAGGTCCATCGTGTGGAGCGCTTCTACGGCAGCTTCATGCGCACCTTCTCTCTGCCCGAAGACGCCTGCCCGGAGCAGGTCGACGCGGCCTATCGCGACGGCGTTCTCGACGTCACGATCCAGAAATCGGAGAAGGCCAAACCACACCAGGTCGAGGTGAAAGTGCAGTGAGCGGCCGATCCCGCCTTGGGCTCGGCTCGCTTCTTCATCCCGCCGGCCGAGCCCTCGAGATTCACCGTTATGGGATCGTTCAAAGGGGCCGCTCTCATGCGCTGGTCGCTGAAGCTCGTTCGAGTCGCGGGCATTGATGTCCGCGTTCACTTCACGTTTCTGCTTTTCCTCGCGTGGATCGCGCTGGCGCACTACCAGATGGGCGGCCGATCGGCGATGCTCGTGGGAGTGACGTTCATCGTGGCGCTCTTCACCTGTGTGTTGTTGCACGAGTTTGGTCATGCCCTCGCCGCGCGCGCGTTCGGCATTCGCACGCCGGATATCACGCTGCTTCCGATCGGCGGAGTCGCTCGTTTGCAGCGTATGCCGGAGCATCCGGGGCAGGAACTGATCGTCGCCTTGGCGGGACCGGCGGTGAATTTGTTGATCGCGGCCGTGCTGATTTTTTTCCTCGGACGCCATACGGACGTCGCCCATTTGGAGTTCGTTGAACAGCCGCGCGCCGAGTTGTTCGCGAAGCTCGCGTCGATGAACCTGGCGCTCGCGTTCTTCAATTTGATCCCCGCTTTTCCGATGGACGGCGGGCGCGTGTTGCGGGCGCTGCTGGCGATGTTCATGCCTTACGGGCGGGCCACCCAAATCGCCGCGTCGGCCGGCCAAGCGCTGGCGTTCGTGTTGGGATTCCTCGGGCTTTTCTACAACCCGATGCTGATCTTCGTGGCGTTTTTCGTTTTCCTCGGCGCGCAGCAGGAAGCCGCCCTCGCGCAACTGAAGGATGCTTCGAGCAACCTGAGCGTGTCGGAAGCCATGATGACGCATCTGATGCGTTTGCGCTCGGACGCCAAACTCGAGGATGCGGTGGAAATGCTGCTTCGAACGTCGCAACATGAGTTTCCGGTGCTCGACGATGACGAGCGTGTCTTGGGCGTCTTGACCAGAGACGACATGATCGTCGCCCTGCGGAAACGCGGCGCGGATACGCCGGTCGCCGATGTCATGCGCCGTGATCTTCCCTCGGTGAGGGAGGGAGACGCGTTCAACGAGGCGCTTCATCACATGCAGCAATCCCGTTGCCCGGTGCTTCCGGTGGTCGACGCCGCAAATCGGTTCGTCGGACTCATTACGCCGGAGAATCTCGGCGAATTGATGCTGGTTCAGTCGCTTCGTTCCCGTGCGGCCCGCCCTGTTTGGCGGACGGTGTGACGCGGTCGCTGCCGATCCAGCCGCGTTGAAAGCCGAACTTGGAAGAACGGCGAGACGATGCCGCGCCGGGTTCCAAGGGTGCACAAAGCGATCAGGCGCTCGGCGGTGGGTTTGGCGACGGCGATGGATCCGCGAACCGGGCGACCTAGCTGTGTCTGGTAAATAAATCGGGGCATCGCTGGCGCTCTACGAGTGAAACGAGAAAGGGCGTCGGGCCGGCGTTGCCCTCGGCGGCACGGACCTCCGGTCCGCCTCCGCCTCGGTCGCCTTGGCGAGCGCCCTTTCTCGCTCACGCCGCCTCGGTTTATTTACCAGACACAGCCTGGTTTGTTGGAAAATCGGACTCCTTTGTTTTCAGGAGCCAAAGTGGCGGAGAGGGTGGGATTCGAACCCACGTTAGCCTTTCAGCTAAACCGCATTTCGAGTGCGGCGCGATCGACCACTCTGCCACCTCTCCGGTTGCAGGACGGCAGACCGTAGGGTCGGAACGGCCGAACGGAAGCCGAAAGTTTGGATCTTCGCGCGAGGAGGAGGGCAAAAAAGGAAACGCGAGGCCCGTGCGGGCCTCGCGTGGAAGGGATTGGGCGGATGGCGAACGAGCTTCGGGACGGCTCAGGCGCCGGCGGGCTTGGTTCCCGAGGGCTTGGTCCCGGAGGGGGACTTGCCGCCCGAGGCGGGCTTGGGGGGAGGCGGCGGAGCGAATTCCTTCGGCGTGAGCTGGCCGTCGGCGTTCTTGTCGAGAGTCGCCAGGCCGGCCGGGGCCGCGGCGATTTCCTCGGCGGAGAGCGAGCCGTCCTTGTCGGTATCGAGCGCGACCATCATGGGCGGAGGCGGCGGCGTGGGCTTCTTGGGGGGAGTGGACGAATCGGTGCCTGAGGCGGGCTTGCCGGAGGCGGGCTTGGTTCCGGTCGAGCCGGTGCCGGAGCTCGAGGCGGGCTTGGAGCCCGACGCGGACGGGGGCGGAGGCGGCGGGGCGATGATCAGCTCGTCGGGCGTGAGGCGTCCGTCGTCGTTGAGGTCGAGGTCGAGCAGGCTGACGGGCGCGTCGGCGATCTCGGCGGCGGAGATGACGTGGTCCTCGTCCGCGTCGAGCGTGAGGACGAGCGAGTCTGGAGGCGGAGGCGGAGTCTGGGTCTGGCCGGCGCCGCCTCCGATGGAGGGCTTGGCGGGGGCGGACCAGAGGGCGGGGGTGGCGAAGGCGAGAGCGAGCAGGATTTTCGAGTTCATCGGTGGTGAGATCGGAAGAGCGTCGTGTAGGGAACGTGGGGGGGG
>CAMLNJ010000109.1 GCA_946481225.1 uncultured Verrucomicrobiota bacterium
CCAATATATTTTTTTTCCGTGTTCTGCTCTCGCTGGGGGGGGGGGCGCTTTTATTCTCTCTCGGGGTTTTTGGGTGGGGGGGGGGGGGGGGGGGGGGGGGGCCGGCTCCTATCTCATCGAAACGACATGAAGCTACTTTCCTGGAACGTGAACGGGGCGCGGGCGGGTTTGGACAAGGGCACGCTGTTGCCGTGGATGACGGCGAGCGGCGCCGACGTGATTTGCCTCCAGGAGACGAAGTGTCATCCGGGCGACGTCGCGCACGTGGCCTGGCCCGGCGACTACTCGTCGGTGACCTTCTACGCGGCGGAGAAAAAGGGCTACAGCGGCACGGCCATCCTGAGCAAACACGCGCCGTTGAGCGTGCGCTTCGGCTTCGGCATGAAGGACCACGACGCCGAGGGCCGCGTGCTCACGGCGGAGTTCGAGAAGTTTTTCCTCGTGAACGTATACACGCCCAACGCGCAGGACGAGTTGCGGCGCCTGCCGTATCGGCAGGTGTGGGATGCGGAGTTTTTGAAATTTCTCCAGTCGCTAGAAAAGACGAAGCCGGTCGTGACCTGCGGCGATTTCAACGTGGCGCACAAGGAAATCGATCTGGCGCGGCCGAAGGACAACGTGGCGAACCCCGGCTTCACGCCGGAGGAGCGCGCGGGTTTCACGAAGTTCATCGACGCGGGTTTCGTGGACACGTTTCGCGAGTTCGAGAAGGGGCCGGCGCACTATTCATGGTGGAGTTATCGAGGCGGCGCGCGCGGCCGGAATGTGGGGTGGAGAATCGACTACTTTCTGGTGTCGGGCGTGTTGAGGAAGAACCTGAAGAGTGCGTGGATCGAGCCGACGGTGATGGGCAGCGATCATTGCCCGGTGGGCGTGGAGCTGGCGTTTTGACGGGCGGAGTTTCCCCCTGATTTTTAACCGCGGATTACGCAGATGAGCGCGGATAAAACGGAAGGAGATTGGTCGGAGGCGGAGGGGCTTGCGTTGCACGCGCGGCTCCTCGCGCTTGGCGTGAAAGTGGCGGCGGCGGAGAGCCTGACGGTCGGGCGCGTGCAGACGGAGCTGGGGCGGTGGAGCGGGGCGTCAGGATATTTCGCGGGCGGGGTGACGGCTTACGAGCTCGCGGCGAAGGTGCGGCTCCTTGGCGTCGACGAGGCGCATGCGGAGGCGGTCAACGCGGTGTCCGCGCAGGTGGCGGAGGAGATGGCGCGCGGAGTGGCGCGGCTCTTCGGCGCGGAGATCGGCGTTGCGACCACCGGCTACGCGGAGCGCGATCCGACGCGTGGCGTGGCGGAACCTTTTGCCTGGGTGGCGGTGGCGTGGAACGCGGAGGAGGAGACGAGCACCGTTCGCGTGGACGGCGCCGGACTTGGCCGCGAGGCGATGCAGGCGAGGGCGACAGCGGCGGTGCTGCGGCTGCTGGCATCCGGTCGCTGAGGGCGGCGACGCGGATTCGTTTTTGAATACCCATTCCCCTTGACTGGCTATGGGAGCGCCTCTTATCCCTAGATAAACATAGGAAGCTTATGGCGAAAATTGAACTCATCCCTGGAACGCTCGACATGCTTGTGCTGCGGGTCCTTGCCGGCGGGGCGACCCACGGCTGGGGCATTGCCCAGCGCATTCACCTTTTGTCCAGCGAGGTGCTAAAAGTGGAGGAAGGCTCCCTTTATCCGGCGCTTTATCGCATGGGGCAAAAGGGCTGGGTCGATTCCGAGTGGGGGCAGTCGGAAAACAACCGGCGCGCAAAATTTTATTCGTTGACCAAGGCCGGGCGCGCGCAGCTTGAGGCGGAGAAAAAAAACTGGGACCTGCTCGCGGACGCGATCCGGCGGGTGATGAGCTCGGCCTAGGTTTCGCGTCACGCGGTTATTCCCGGGGCGGCTTTCGCCGGCCGTCTCCTTTCTTCCTTTTCACCCAGCGGAGCCGTGCCGGCTCCGTCAGCGACGGATTTTGTCTTATGCGATTCTGCGTTTCATTTTTTTTCCGGGCTCGCGCCCTTTTTACGCGACGCTCCTTCGAGGCCGACATGGCGGAGGAGATGCGCGATCATCTCGAGCGCGCCACGGAAGCGAACATCGCGGCCGGGATGGCCCCGGACGAAGCGCGCTTCGCCGCGCGGCGTCGGTTCGGCGGGCTTGATCAATTGAAGGAGGCGGCGCGCGATCAGCGCGGCGGCTGGCTGGAGCATGTGGCGCGCGATCTCCGTTTTTCCGCGCGAAGCTTGCGGCGCGCGCCCGGGTTCACGACGGTCTGCGTGCTGACGCTTGCGATCGGGATCGGGGCAAATCTGATCATTTTCACGGCGCTGGACGCCACGGTGCTTCGCCCCCTCCGCTATCCGCAGCCGGAGCGCCTGGTATCGCTCTATGAAGTGTTCGAAAACGGCTCTTTGAATTCGGTGTCCGGCGGAGCGTTTCTCGACTGGAGGGAGCATAGCCAAAGCTTCGAGGGGATCACTTTGTGGGCGCCGTTTTCCGCCAATTTGCGGGCGGCGAATGGGGCGGTGGCGTTGAACGGGATCGAGATCACGCATGAGTTCACGAGCGTTTTCGGCATCGAGCCGCTGCTCGGCCGCGGCTTTCTGCCGGAGGAGGAAATTTCGGCCGAGACGGCGCGGGTCATTATCCTGACGGAGGAACTGTGGCGCTCGCAGTTTGGGTCCGATCGATCCGTTGTCGGCCGCACCGTCGTGCTCGATGATGTGCCGCGCGTGGTGGTGGGGGTGCTGCCGAAGCGCGCATGGTTCTGGCGTGAAACGAGGTTTTTCGTTCCTGCGGTTCTTGCGCCCAAAGCGGATAGACGGGCACGCGCTTCGCATTGGGCGGGCGTGGAAGGACGGCTCAAAGCGGGGGTTTCGCCGGAGCAAGCCGACGCCGAGTTGAAGGCGGTCCGCGCTCGGCTTGGGTCGCTTTATCCCGCGTGGAAGAAGGACTGGGGCGTGGCGGTGCGAACCTTGGAATCCCAGCTGGCCCGGAGCCCGCGGCCGGTGTTGCTGGGCCTGTCCGCGGCGGTGGCGCTGCTCCTTTTGATCGCCTGCGCCAACGTGGCGAATCTCCTGCTGGCGCGGGCGAACGACCGGTCGCCGGAGATAGCCCTGCGCGCGGCGCTGGGCGCGAGCGGCGGCCAGCTCATGCGGCACATCGTGAGCGAGAGTCTGCTGCTTTCCGCGGTCGGCGGCGGCCTGGGCGTGCTGCTCGCCTACGGCGGCGTGGCGGTGTTGCGCGAAGGGGGCGGGCATCTCCTGGTGAACGAGGTGATGCTCGAGCCCGACTGGCGCGTGCTGCTCGCGGCGGTGGCGTTGACGGCGGCGACGGGCCTGGGCAGCGCCTTGCTTCCCGCGTGGCGCGTCCGCCGCCCGGATATCTACGGCTTGTTGAAAAACGGCGGCCGGTCGACGCATGGAGGCAAGAGCCGGGTCCAGTCGGCTCTGGTCATATCGGAGATGGCCTTGACCTTGATTTTGCTCATCGGCGCCGGGCTGATGTTGCGGAGCCTCTGGCAGGCGGCGCGCATCGATCCCGGGTTTTCCTCCGGAGAGGTGCTCACCTTCGATGTTTCGCTTCCGGCGGCGACCTATCCCAAGGCGGCGGACCGGATGGCATTTTCGAAGGAGCTGCTCGCGCGGCTTCGCGCGATCCCGGGCGCGATCGACGTGGGAATGGCCCGAGCGCTGCCGTTCTCGGGAGACTCGTTTGGCGAATACATGTCGCGGGCGGACGATAAGGATGCGCGCGACCGGGTGCTGGCACGGCTGAATTTCGTTTCGGACGGATATTTCGAGACGCTCGGAGCGCGGTTGCTGGGCGGACGGTTCTTGAATGCCGGCGACAACAAGATCGGCGCACCGCCGGTGGCCTTGATCAACGACATCGCGGCGCGGCGCTTTTTTCCGCAGGGCGACGCGCTCGGGAACCGGGTGCGCATCGAAGGCCGCATTTACGAGGTCATCGGCATCGTGACGACGATCGTGGAGCGCTCGCTCGAAGCGGAGGCGGAGGCGACGGGATACGTGCCGCTGGCGATCAACCCGTTCAAATTTTCGGTCGCGATCCGCTGTTCTTTGCCCGTCGGATCGATCCTCGGCGCGGCCCGCGCCGAAGTGGAGCGGCTGAATCCCGGCGTGCCGCTGGCGGATGTGCAAAGCCTGAAGCAGGCAACCGAGGATTCGCTCAAAGGACGGCGGCTTTTTCGCAACCTGGTCGCCGCGTTCGCGCTCACGGCGGCGGTGCTGGCCTGCGTCGGCATCTATGGCGTCGTTTCCTATGCGGTGGCGACGAGGCGACGCGAGTTGAGCGTGCGGCTGGCCCTGGGCGCGTCGCCGGGTGGGATCCTCCGATTGATTCTCGGGCAGGGGCTGCGGCTCGCATTTATCGGCGTATGCACCGGCATCGTTGCGGCATTGGCCGGGGCCAGACTCATCGCGAGTCAGCTTTATGGAGTGAGCGCCCACGATCCGGTCGTCTTTGTCGGCGCGAGCGCGGTCCTCGTCGTGGTGGCAGCGGGTGCGTGCTGGTTTCCTGCGAAACGGGCCGCGAATTCCAATCCGGTGGACGCGCTGAGGAGCGAATGATTTTCCCATGAATTCCGTCGTCCCGAGTTCCACGCCATCCGCTCCGCGGCCTGTGCATTCGATGGACGTGGCGCGTCCGAAATCCGAACGGTCCGGAAAGAGGAAACGGCTGGCCGTCGGCGGCATTGTCGCCGTCGCGCTCGGCTGTATCGCGGTTCCCCTTGTGCTTCTGAAGCCGGCTGCGCCCACGGTGGAGAGAGAGCTGGTTTTGATCGATACGGTGAAGCGCGGATCGATGCTGCGTCAGGTGCGCGGAGCAGGGACGCTGGTGCCGGAGGAGATTCGCTGGATCGCCTCGCGCACCGCGGGGCGCGTCGATCGTGTGCTCCTGCGTCCGGGGGCGGCGGTCACGGAAGCGAGCGTGATCCTCATCCTCACCAATCCCGAGGTGGAGCAGGCGGCGATGAATGCCGATTCACAACTGACCGCCGCCGAGGCCGAGCTGGTTAATTTGAATGTCACGCTGGAGCGTGAAGTTCTTGCGGCGGAATCGGCGCTGGCGGGTGCCCGTGCCGAAGGTGAGCAATCGCGGCTTCGCGCCGAGCTGAACGAGGAACTTTTCAAACAAGGCCTGCTGTCGTCGGTGGATCATAAGCTTTCCCGCGTGAACGCGGAGCACGCGGGCGCACGTCTGGGAATCGAAGAGAAGCGGTTCAAGTTCGCGCGCGAGTCCATCGCGCCGCAGCTCGCGGTGAAGCAGGCCGAGGTGGTCCGCCTTCGCGCGCAGGCGAAGCTGCGGCACGACGAACTGGCCTCTCTCTCCGTCCGCGCCGGCATGCGGGGTGTGTTGCAGGTCCTGCCCGTGGAAATCGGGTCACAGGTGCAAACCGGCGTGAATCTGGCGCGGGTGGCCGATCCGGCGCGCCTGAAAGCCCAAATCCGGATCGCGGAAACGCAGACGCGCGACATCCAGGTCGGCCAGCCGGCGGTCGTCGATACGCGCAACGGCCTGATCGAAGGCAAAGTCGAGCGGATCGATCCTTCGGTGCAAAACAACACCGTGGCGGTGGAAATCACGCTCGCTGGCGAACTGCCGCGCGGCGCCCGCCCGGATCTTTCCGTGGACGGGGTGATCGAGTTGGAGCGCCTAGACGATGTCGTTTACGTTTCGCGACCGACCTTTGGGCAGGAGGGCGGCCCCGTCGGCCTGTTCAAGCTCGAGGCAGACGGGGTGCATGCCTCGCTTACCCAGGCGACCCTCGGCCGGAGTTCGGTCGGCCTGGTCGAAATCGTCCGGGGCCTGCAGCCGGGCGACCGCGTGATCCTCTCCGACATGGCGCAATGGAGCGCGCATGACCGGATCAAACTCAAGTGACCCCGGACAACCGATTTTTCCCATGAGCCAGCCCCCTGTCATCCAACTCGAAGGCCTCACGAAGGTGTTTCACACCGACGAGGTCGAAACCCACGCCCTGGCGGGCGTTTCGCTTGAAATCCGCAAGGGCGAATATGTCTCGATCGCGGGCCCGTCGGGTTGCGGCAAATCGACGCTGCTCGCGATCCTCGGCCTGCTCGACACGCCGACCGGCGGCGCCTACCTGCTGAACGAGCGGCCGGTGCATGACCTCACGATGCAGGAGCGCGCGCGCATCCGGAACCGCGAGATCGGGTTCATTTTTCAATCCTTCAACCTCATCGGCGACCTGAGCGTGCAGGAGAACGTGGAACTGCCGCTGACCTATCGCGGAATGCTGGCGGAAGAACGGCGGGCGCGGGTGCGGGAGGCCTTGGACAAGGTCGGAATGGGCCACCGGGCGAAGCACCTGCCGGCCCAGCTTTCCGGCGGCCAGCAACAACGCGGGGCCGTGGCCCGCGCCCTGGCCGGCCAGCCGGCGGTCTTGCTGGCCGACGAACCGACGGGGAACCTGGATTCGAAAAACGGCGAGGCCGTGATGGAGCTGCTGCACGAACTGCACCGGGGCGGCGCGACGATCGTGATGGTCACGCACGACGCACGCTTCACCCGCTTTGCCGAGCGGGTCGTGCACGTGCTGGACGGGCGGATCGTGGCCGATCCGGCCGCTCAGGTCGCAACCGTCTGAATCTCCCGGACGCGATGAAACGCCTGGAGCTGCGGCTGCGGTGGATGCTTTTGATCACCTCTCTGGCGGCAAACGTGGGCGCCCAGGTCGCGTCTCCTGTGACCGTCGAGGAGGCGATCCGGCGCGCGCTCGCCTGCAACCGGCAGATCAAGGTGGATCGCTGTTCCATCGATATCGCGCGTGCCAATCTGTTGGAGAGCCACGGCGCGTTCGATCCTGCGGTGACCTTCGGCCACGAACACGGGCGTGAGCGCACGCCTTTCACGCAGGGCGGCTCGCTTCGCGGACAGTCGGCGGAGCGCGACTCCCAGCGGCTGACGGTCGATGGACACGCGCCCTGGGGGCTCGATTACAGCGTCGGCACCCGCGCGATCGGCGAGCGGGCGGAGGGAAGCACGGGGGATTTCACCGCGTTTTCCGGCATCACGCTGACCCAGCCCCTGCTGCGGGCGGCGGGCTTTTCCGCGAACCTGTATGAGGTGCGGCTGGCGCGGGCGGACGTCAGAATTTCGGAGTGGGAATTTCGCCAGACGCTGATGGACACGGTCACCCGCGTGGTGGTCGCGTATGGCGAGCTGGTCCTCGCGCACGAATACGCGCGGGTGGCGCGGCGTTCGCGCGACCTGGCGACGGAGCTGCTGCGGGAAAACGAAATCCGCGTGCGGGCGGGCGGGATGGCGGAAAACCAGCTGATCCAGGCCCGGGCGCGGGTGGCCGCGCGGACGGAAAGGGTTATCGTGACCGAACGCGCGCTGCACGATGCCGATTTGCGGCTGAGGCACCTGCTCGGTGAGGAGAGTTTTTCGCCGGACGGTCCGTTGCTCGCGGTCCAGGCGGACGACCTGCCCGAATACCCGGTCGATCCGGCGGCCGACCTTCGGCAGGCGTGGTTTTCGCGGCCTGACTACCAGCAGGCCCGGCTCGATCTGGCCAAAAGGGAAGCCACGCACGCCCACGCGCGCAGCCTGCTCATGCCGCGTTTGGACGCGGTGGGGAGCTACGGTTTCAACGGCGCGGGCGACGATCTAGCGGGCAGCCGCCGCATGACGGGCGATCGCGATTTTCCCGCCTATTCGGCCGGATTGGTGGTGATCCTGCCCCTGGCTTTCGCCCGGGAGCGCGGGCGACTGCGCGCGGCGCGTTTTGAGCAAAATCAGGCGGAGGAAGAGCTGGCGCGCGCGCGGCAGGAGATCGCGCTGAACGTGAGCCTGGCGGCCGGACGCCTGGACAGCGCCCGCCAGCGGATCGTCGCGACCCGCGAAGCGTATGCCCTGGCGGGCAGGGCGCTGGAGGACGAGGTGAAGAAATTACGCGCCGGCACGAGTTCCACCTTTGTCGTGCTTTCGCTCCAGGAATCGCTTTCCGAGGTCGAGGTGGCGATGCATCGAGCGCGGGCCGAGACACGCATGGCCGCCGCGCTCTATGACCGCGAAACCGGTCGCACGCTCGAGCGGCACGGGCTTCGTTTTTCCCCGCTCTGACGGCGCTCCGGGGCGCCGGACCCTTTTCTCAATGCAGCGAACCGAATCCGAAAAAATCTCCTTATGTCACCTATCCATGTTTTCCCACTTCTGGTCGCAGGCGCGGGCGCATTGCCCGCCGCCCGCTCGGAAACGATCGCTCCGACCATCGCGCCGATCGCCGATCCCGCTGGTTGGCGCATCGTCAATCGAACGGCGAAAATCGTCGAAGACG
>CAMLNJ010000110.1 GCA_946481225.1 uncultured Verrucomicrobiota bacterium
GTCGCCGGCGTCGCCGGAGGCGGGCACCTTGGCCACGGGATCCCAGACGCGGGAGGGGATGGGCTCGTTGCGGTAGTTGAGCGAGAAAGTGCCGGGCGCGGGGACGACGCTGATGAGCGTCGGATAGGGGGCGCCGCTGGCCTGGTTGTTGGCGTCGGTCGGCGCGGGGTTGATCGCGTAGACGGGCGCGGCCCAGGAGTGCGGCTGGTCGAGCGGATACACAGCGTAGGTGGCGGGCGTGGTCGCGGGGGAGACGGGCGCGAGGCGGTAGCGCTCCTCGACTTTCTTGGCGGGACGGTAGGTCAGCAGCCACTCGCCGGAGGCCTTGCCCTTTTCGAGGACAGCGTGGTCGTTGGCGAAGACGACGCCATTGCTGGCGAAGACGGAGGCGACCTGCGGCGGGACCTTGCCCTTCTTGAGATCGACGCCGAAGGGGGCGGTGAAGAGCGGGTTGGTCGGCGTGCCGGGCGAGGAGGGGCTGCCGGGGCCGTAGGCGAGCTGGAAGTCGCCAAACTCGATGGCGAACTCGCGGTAGCTTTCGGCGGGATCGGCGGTGACGATGTTGGCCTGCCAGCTGGTGGGGCCGCCGTCGTGGCGTTTCTTGGTGTCGTAGAGGAGCCCGCCGGAGACGGGGTCATACCACTTCGAGCCTTGGGGCTCTACGAGAAGACCGCCATAGAGACCGGCCTGCTGGTGGGTGGAGGGGCCGAAGTGATCGTGGGTGAAGACGGTGCGGAGCGTGCGGTCCTCGCCCTCGTTGTTCACGACGGGATCGGTGTCCCAGCGTTGGATGGTGGTCTGGGCTCCGGCCCAGTTTTGGCCGGCTGGGGCGGGGCCGAAGACGGCGGGGGCGGGCTTTACCTCGAGCTTGCGCTGTTTGCGGCCCTTGAACTGGGTGCGCTCGTCGAAGACGTGGAGGCCGCCGGAGAGATTGATGGCGTCGATGCGGGTGCGGACCTCGTCGGGGCTGAAGGTGCCGTCCTCGTAGTTGAAGCCGTTGCCGGCGCCGTCGGAGGCGAGGACGTCGAACTTCACGAGGTGGATGTGCTGGCCGATGATGTCGGTCGGCGTGCGGACCTGAAAGTCGTCGAGCTCGTAGTAGTCGGGCACGAGGTTGGTGTGCCAGAACTCGATCGTCTCGCCGGTGTTGGCGCGGATGAAGAAGGGCTGCGGGGCGCGTTCGCCGGAGATCGTGGGCTGCACGTCCTGCCAGAGCGTGATCATGCGCTGCTGGGGGAAGTGCCAGCCCTGCTTGTTGAAGACGACGTCGGTCTGGATCGCGGCGCCTTGGTAGCGGCGGACATCGAGGTCGCCGTTGCCTTCCTCGTTCACGCTAGGGTTGGCGAAGGGGGCGCCGTGGGCGGGCGGGAGGCCGTTGAGGGTGAAGTTGCCCGGGTCGCCGTTGGGCAGGAAGGAGGCGTGGGTGCGGGTGGCGTGCGCGGCCATGGCGGCCTTCTCGATGGCGGTGCCGTCCTCGGGGAGCTCGAAGGCGACGAGGCCGCCGGCGACGGGCTTTCCGTTTTTATCGCGAGCGAGGAAGTCCTTGCTGAAGTCCCAGCGGGTGTGGAGCTCGTGGACGATGGTGCCGTCGAGCACCTGGTGACGGGGGAGGCCGCCGTCGAGGTAGATGATTTTGCCGTGCTTGTCGCGGGCGGGGACGCCGGGGGCGCTTTCCTCCCAGGCCATGTCGAGGGGCGGGTGCGGGGCGCGGTGGCCGGAGACGCCGGGAACGAAGAAGGGAAAGCCGGGGTTGTCGTAGGCGAATTCGCGACGGCGGTCGTCATGGTTTTTCGCGCGAACTTCGACGCGGCGACCCTCGTCGATCAGGCGCACGGGCGCGGGCGCGGGCGCCATGGCGAGAGTGGACAATGGAACGACGGCGGGGATGGGCGTGCCGGATTTGATTTCGGCGTCGGGCAGGGTGCGGTTCCAACCGGGCGCGGGGCGGCCCTCGGCGTCGAGACGGGTGCCGGCCTCGAAGACGTCGTGCGTGCGCCAGAGCGCCCACATGCCGCCGGCGAAGTGCGGGTAGAAGTGACAGTGGAAGATGGAGTCGCCGACGGTCTCGTTGCGGTTGCCGCTGCCATGATGGGCGATCTCCGTCGTGTAGGCGGAGCCGGGCGTGATCATCTGGCTGTCGAGGTAGTGGCCGTCATCGCTGTTGGGCGAACGCAGCCACTGGTGGGCGTGCAAGTGGTGGACGTGGGTGATGCCGCCGCCGGTGTGGAGGATGCGCATCGTCACGCGGTCGCGGATGTAGCTGTGGTAGACGTTGGACGGATCGTCGGGGTAGAAGGCCTTGGTGGCTTTCTTGCCGGTGAGGGTCTGGAAGGCGGCGGCGGTGCCGTTGGTGATGGCGGAGTTGATCTGGCGCGAGCCGGTGGCGGGATCGGTGACGGTCTGGTTGGGCGCGTTGGCCGGGACGTCCACGACCATGGCGGGGTCGCCGCAGGCCCAGGAGCTGAGGAAGAACTCCTCGAACTTGAGGTCGACGGACTCCTTGCCGCCCATGGGGCCGACGCCGAGGCGGCTGGCGAGGACCTCGGCGCCGATGCCGGCGGAGCCGTAGTTAATCGCGAAGTTGTCGGTGCCGGCGCCCATCACGTCGGAGAGCTGCGGGGCGTAGAACTCCTTGAACGCCTGCACGGTCCCGAAGGTCTCGTGATACATGATGGTGAACTCGCGGAAGGGCTCGCGGCGACCGGGGTAGGTCGGGTTTTGCGCGAAGCCGGGTCCGTTTTCGCTGAAGGGGAACGCGCCGCCGTCGGGGCCGGCGATGATGGCGGTGAGGTCGCTGGCGACGAGCTCGTCGCGGCCGTCGGCGAGGCGACGGGTCATGAGCAGGATGGGCTGGCCGGCGCGCGGGTGGCCGACAGGGTAGACTGCGTCGTAGTCCACGAGCGGGCGTCCGTCCGGAGTGAATACACGGTTGTCGCGCACGATGACGTCGGTCTTTTGGGCGCCGGCGGCGTCGGCGGAGGAGTGGAAACTCCAGAGCGTGAATTCGCCTTCCTCGGTGACGACGGTGCGGGGTTTTCCGTCATCGTGCTTCCGGCGGTGGCAGAAAAGCTCGGGGTGATCGGAGACACGCAGGCTGTCGCCCGGGCCGGGCTCGACGCGGTAGGCGGCGAGTTCGAGGTCTTCGCGGGTGACCTGGCTGCGATACCAGCGGGCGTTCTCCGGCTCCACCGTGGCGGCGCCGAAGAGGCCGGCCTGCAACTGGCCGGCCCAGTCTCCGCCGGCGCTGTAGAGCATGAAGGTGCCCTCGGCCTTGGCGTAGTATTTGTAGACGCGGGTCTGGCCGGGCTCGGCGAGGCTGCTCGGGTTGACGCCGACCCAGGTGGCGTCGCTGGCGATGCCGGGCTGGACGGTGCCGTCGGGCAGGGTGACGGAGACAAGCTCCATGCCGGTGACGTGAACGCCGGCGGAGCGGGTGGCGGGTTGCAGCGAGGTGATCGGGCCGGCGGTGGGCGGGTTGACCGGCTGCGGGGAGAGGAGGTTGGTGAACCGGATCTCGAGGAACTGGCCGGCGTTGACGCGCAGCACGATGGGGCGGGCGCGTTTGTCTTTTCGCAACATGACGTTGCCCGGGGCGATGCCTTCGGAGGCCTCCATCGGCACGATGTCGCGGGCGAGGGCGAAGATCATGCCCTGCGGTTGCGCGGCGCCGAGGCGGTTGAACATGAAGGGCTGGTCGAGCGCCACGACGTCGGCGAAGACGGTGGCGGCGGGCGCGGTCGGCGAACTGACGGCGCCGGCTGGCGCGGCCGCCATGGCGGCGGTGGGCGACGCGGCGATGGCGAGGCAGGCGAGCAGGCAGGTGAGCCCCCGGAGAGGGCTGGCGGAGCGCCTAGGGTCGGGTTTCATGGTGCGGATTGGGTTTTAGTGAAGCGTTGCGGGAAAGTCAGAGGGTCGCGACCGGGACGGGTTCGACGGCGTCCGTGTGGACCGGGCGGGAGGCGACGAGGCCGGAATGGCGGCGGCGCCAAAAGGGGGAGGACGCCCAGCGCGTCTCGGTCGCGTGGCACTGGGCGAGGTGGCGGAGGTAGGCCGAGCGGATGGAGCGCAGGCGTTGGTCCCAGGCGAGGAAGACGTCCGCCTCGCCGCGTTCCTGGGCGAGCAGGGCCTGCGCGCCGCGCAGGCCGGTGTAGAGGGCGTGGAAAATGCCCTGCGAGGAGAGCGGATCGAAGGCCAGCGAGGCGTCGCCCACGGCGAGCCAGCCGGGCCCGGCGAAGGCGCGGCGCGACAGGCCGCCGGCGGGGAAACGGCGCACGCGATCGGGGGCGACGCCGGCGGTGTCGCCCAACGCGCGGCGAATGTGGCGGGAGCCGGAGATGTGTCGTGAAAACTCGGATACAGCGCAGATTTCGCGGGCGACGGGAAGGTCCTCGTCGGTGAAGAACGCAACCAGGCGGCGGCGGTCGGGCAGCCGCGTGGCATACCACCAGCCGTCCTCGGCGGATTCGACCCAGGAGCGGGCGTCGGTCGCCGCCGGATCGGGCGGGAACACGGCGCAGAAGGCGACCTGGGCGTCGTCGCGCTCGGAGGGAGCGCCCTGGTGGGTGGCGACGAGGGCGCGGCGGCCGGTGGCGTCGATCAGCCACGGGGCGGAAACGAAGAACGGCTCGCCGCCGGCGGCGGTCAAACGGGCCGTCCAGTCGGCGGACGGCTCGGGACGGTGGAAGCCGAGGCAGGTGCAGCCGGCCCGGAGGTCGGCCCCGACGACGACGGCCGCGGCGCGAAGATCGGCGTCGAAACGCGGGCGATCGAGGTGCCAGCCCGCGCCTTGCGGATCGCGGATGAAGTCGCGCTCGACGGGCTCGTCCCCGCCCCAGACGGAGACCGTGCCCGGGCTGGGCAGGTGGCCGCCGGCCGCCACGACGGACTCGAGACCGAGGTCGCGGAGCAGCGGGCGGGCGGCGGGAGGCAGCGATTCGCCGATCTTGAAGGCCGGGACGGCGGCGAGCCCGAGCGTCTCGGCCAACAACACGTTCCAGCCGGCGCGCGCGAGGGTGAGCGCGGCGGCCGACCCGGCGGGGCCGCCGCCGAGCACGATGGCGTCGTAACTGGAACGGGAGCGTGGCATTGGGCGCGGGCGCGGGGCGGAGATGCGCGCGGGGCGATCAGCGGCGGACGCGGTGGATTTTATCGGAGGGCGCCTCGTGCTCGGCGGCGGGCGCGGCGGCGGCCTCCGCGGCGGATTTGAGCACGGGGGCGGGCGACGGGATGCAACCCGGCTTCGACTCGACGCGCAGGTAGGGCGGCAGAAGCGGGTCGCCGGGGTTGGCGTGCGTTTCCACGACGCCCATCTTGCCGAAGTCCGAAATCATCTGGTTGATGTAGACCTTGTAGTTCTTCGCCAATACGCGCATCCACTTCGGGCGGTTGTTGAAGGCGCGGAGCCGCTCCTCGGGCGGACGGCTCGGGTCGGTGGCGGCCTGGTAATCCTCGAGGGTCAGGACCTGGTTGGGCACGCGCGCGGCCCAGAAGGTCGGGATGAGCGGGTCGTAGGCAGTGTCGTAGCCGCTTTGGCAACTGGCGGTGTCGGTCTGCCAGGGCACGGCCATCCAGCGGGAGAGCGCGCCCGGGCCCTGGGCGTAGAGGGGGCCGGAGGGGCTGAGGGCGATGGCCGGGGTGAGTTGAGGGCCGTAGTCGGGCTCGGGTTCGCCGGGCGGGCGGTGGCGGATGCGGAAGGGCGCGGTGAACATGGAGAGCTGGCGGATGGGCCAGGTGATCTCGCAGCCGGGGTGAAAGGCGTCGGCCAGGCAGAAGGTGAGCGCGGCGCGGTCGAGCATGGCGGGCTGCTCGGCGAGTGGCACTTCGCAGAGCGTGCGCAGGGGCGGAGGCGCGGTGAGGTAGTCGTCGATAAAGTCGCCCTTCGCCCAACGCGCGAGCTGGCTCATCTGGAGCGTGGAGAGCACGTTGTATTGGCGCGGGGACGTGGCGGGGATGCTCATGGCGTCGCCGTAGATCCAGGGCCAGGGGAGCGGCGACATGCCGTCGCGCTCGTAGACGCGGAAGGAGTTGTAGACCTGCCGGCGGAGTTCGCCGAACTCGTCGAGCACGGTGCCATCGGGACCGGTGGAGGGTTTCTGCGAGAGTTTCCGCAGGTAGGCGGGGTCGCCGAAATACTGGCGCGCGCCCCAACCGAAGCCGGTGGCGAAACCGGAGTTGACCCACTCGAGGCCGGAGAGGCGCTGGAGGATGGGGAGGATGTCGTTGGTGAACGAGACGGTGACCGGCGCGGGCAGCCAGGCGGCGTCCACGAAGAGCGCGAGCAGGAGGTCATACATCGTGCGCACGGTGACGACGTCGGGGGCGTAGTTGGGCGGGGCGACCACGACCCACGCGCCTTCGCAGGGGATGGCCTGGCCGCCGAGCTTGACGGTGGCGGTGACGGGGCCGTCGGAGACGTCGTCGTGCCAGCCGTCGTTGTTGGCGAAGGTGACGGCGGGTTTGCCATCGTAGGAGGCGGAGCGGCCGTGGCCGCCGAGCACGAGGAGGCGGCCGGCGGAGTCGGTGCGGAGTTCGCCGAGGTAAACGGGTTTGCCGCAGAAGCGTCCGCGATCGAAGCGGTAGCCTTCGCCGAATTGGTCCGCGCCCTGGATGGAGATCGCGCCGGGATCGATGACGAGCTCGCGGCGGGCGGGGCCGTAGAAACTCGAGTTGCGCCGCAAGGACGGATCGACGGCGGGCGGCGGCAGGTTCGCCTCGGGGATGTCGAGGGCGATCTGGAACTGATACCAGGCGGCCTTTTCGTTGGCGAGGTGAGCGGTCCAGACGATCTCGGCGTTGGAGGCGTCGAGCTCGGCGACGACCTTGCCGGCGGCGTCGTAACCGTAGACGCGGAAGAGCGCGGCCTCGCGTTTGAGCGCGCCGGAGCCGTCCTTGTAGAAACCGGGCGGTTTGGGCGCGGGCTCGGCGACCTCGGGCCCGATGTAGAACTCTTCGGGACTGTTGCCGACGCGGGCGATGCCGATGGCGGGGTGGATGGCGGCACGGACGATTTGGCCCGGGGCGGGGGTGGGATGCGGATGAGTCATCGGGTGATTCGAGGACGGGGCGCGGACAGGGAGGCGGTGTTGGGGGAGCGAAGGAGCCCGGGGCGGGTTACTTCGCCTTCTTCTTGAGGAGCTGGAGGCGGGCGGTTTCGCGCGTGACGAGGCCGTCGGTGAGGATGTGGCTCAGGTTCATGTTCATCGGCGGGATGAAGAGGCCACCGTTGGTCTGGCTGGAGGTGGTGGTGTGGCAGCCAAAGCAGCTCGTGAAGAAGGTCGGCGGAGAAGAGGGGTTGGGGAACGGCGCCTGGACGAAGGTCTCCATGGTGGAGTTGGCGAGGTCGGGGGAGCCGTGGAGCTGGCCGTCGCCGGGGCTCATGTTGGGGTTGAGGGCTCCGGGAAGCAGCCAGACGCCGCCGATGAGCTTGTAGTTGATGGCGGGGTCGTTCGCGTCGCTCGCGGTGAGCTGGGAGAGGACGCTGGCGTTGAGGGTGTCGATCGCGGTGATGTTATCCGGCACGCCGCCGCCGTCGGCGAACTGGCGGAAGACCTGGGTGACGGGGCTCAACGTCTGCGCGGCGGCGTTCAGCGTGTAGGTGGTCGGCTGGACGTTGCACTGATTCGCGGGCGTGTTGGCCGTGTAGAACGTGTAGTTGGACGTGGATACGGCCTGGGTGCTGGAGGGGGTGAGGTTGGCGGGGAGATCGGGGGCGTTGTTCACCTGCTCGAAAGTCGCCCAGATCATCTCGGGGTGGTTGGCCACGGAACCGACGACGTGGAGGCCGACCAGGCCGACGGTGACGTTGCGCATCGGCGGACCGGCGAGGATGCCGCCATCGGAGCCGGTGGAGAGCGTCGGGACCTGGGCGGCGGTGGTGTAGCCGGAAAAGGTTTTCCCGGACGGGATGATCTGCCAGGAGGCCTTGAACTCGGTGGCGCCGGCGGGGAAGGAGACGTTGGGGTTGGTGCCGACGTAGGTGGCGTAGTCGTAATAGCTGTTGGTCTCGATGAAGGTGTAGAAGGTCCAATCGAAGTGGACGGAGTAGTAGAGCGGGTTGCCGTTCTGATCGACGAGGATGCCGCCGCTGCCCGCCTGGGTGATGCTGTCGGCGGTTTCGTCGGAGGTGACATCGAGGGTGCCGCCGGACTTGGGCTTGAGCGCGCGGACCTTGAGCTTGAGCGGCGGGCGGGAGTTGCGGGTTTTCAACGCGGCGGCCTTGAGCGGCTTTTGGGTCGGATCGGTCGGGAAAAGATCCTCGCCGGTCGGGTAGCTCATGAAGCGCGGTCCGCCGTC
>CAMLNJ010000111.1 GCA_946481225.1 uncultured Verrucomicrobiota bacterium
CCGCATCCTCGAGCAGATGACCTATGGCGTCATGCTCGGCATCCACGCCGCCGAGCATCCCGCCCCCGTGAAGCCGGAGTGGACCGAGGCGATGGAGCGGATGAGCGCGGACGGCTTCGCCGCCTACAAGAAGCTCGTCCACGACGATCCCGAGTTCATCGCCTTCTGGAAGCAGGCGACGCCGATCGACGAGATCAGCAACCTCAAGCTCGGCTCGCGCCCGACCTTCCGCCGCGCCACCCAGAGCGTGGCCGATCTGCGGGCGATCCCCTGGGTCTTCTCGTGGATGCAGGCGCGCTTCAATTTCCCCGGCTGGTATGGTCTCGGATCCGCGCTCGCCCCCGTGCTCAAGCGCGGTCGCGCCGGCCGGGATCTGCTCCGCGCCATGCACGCGGGCTGGCCCTTCTTTCAGACGCTGATCGATAACGCCCAGCTCACGCTCTGCAAGGCCGACATGGGCATCGCCCGCCTTTATGCCTCGCTCGTCGAGGACTCGCGGATTCGCCAGAAGATCCTCTCCGCGCTGGAGACCGAGTTCGCCCTTACCGAGCAGGTGATCCTGGCCGCGACAGGACAGCGGAAGCTGCTCGCGAACGAGCCGGTGCTTCGGAAATCGGTCGAGCTGCGCAATCCTTACATCGATCCGCTCAACTACCTCCAGGTCGAGATGCTCCGCCGTCTCCGCGCGGGCGCCTTGGACAAGCAGGAGGAGGAGGCCACGAGGCGCGTCGTCGAGCTCACGATCAACGGCATCTCCGGCGGGTTGAAAAACACCGGGTGAAGCCGACGTTTCCCCCTGAACCTGTGGGCGAAGACGCGCCCGGCGCCTCCGGGAAGCCACCGCGTTTTATTTAGGGGAAATGCCGCCTCGTCATCGCGCTTCTAACGTCTAATCCTCCGCTTACACCCAAAGGCCATCCTCCATGCTTCTCACCGCCGCCGAACTCGCTTCCTTCACCCAAGCCACCTGCGCCGAGCCTCATTCGCTCCTCGGCATGCATAAAGTGAAGAGCGGAATTCTGGTGCGGGCCTTTCTCCGCGACGCGGTCAGCTGCGCCGTCGTCGAGCTCGAAGGTTCGGCCCAAAAGGCGGCCGCGGCCGAGGTCGCCGCGGAGAAGCTCCACGCGATGGAGCGCCTCTCGGAAGACGGGCTCTTCGAGGTCGTGATTCCGCGGCGCAAGACGCTTTTCGACTACCAGCTTCGCGTTACCCGCGCGAATGGCGAGCTGCGGCAGTTTCACGACCCGTATCGCTTTCTCCCTACGCTCGGCGACCAGGACCTCTATCTTTTCAACGAGGGCAACGAGCACCGCGCCTACGAGAAACTCGGCGCCCACGTGCGCGTGATCGATGGCGTGTCCGGCGTCGCCTTCGCGGTCTGGGCGCCCAGCGCCGCGCGCGTCTCCGTCGTCGGCAATTTCAACGCCTGGGACGGCCGCTACTTTCCGATGCGCCCGCTCGGCGCCTCGGGCGTGTGGGAGCTGTTCATCCCCGGCCTGGGCGAGGGCGAGCTCTACAAATTCGAGCTCCGCACCCAGGGCGGCCATGTCATTCTCAAGACCGATCCCTACGGCACCGCCTTCGAGGCGCCTCCCGGCAACGCCGCGATCGTCCACAACGTCCGCAAGCACGTCTGGGGAGACTCCGCCTGGATGGAGCGCCGCGCGGCCGAGGCCGGCAACATCGACCGCCCGATCTCGATCTACGAGGTCCACCTCGGCTCTTGGAAAAGAAATTTCGAGGACGGCAACCGCCCGCTCACCTACCGGGAGCTCGCGCCCGCGCTCGCCGACTACTGCCTCGAGCTCGGCTTCACGCACATCGAGATCATGCCCGTGGCGGAGCATCCCTTCGACGGCTCATGGGGCTACCAGGTCACGGGCTTCTTCGCGCCGACGCACCGCTTCGGTTCGCCCGACGATTTCGCGTGGTTTGTCGACCACCTGCACCAGCGCGGGCTCGGCGTGATCCTTGACTGGGTGCCCGCGCATTTCCCGCGCGACGCCTTCGCCCTCGCCGAGTTCGACGGCACGCACCTCTACGAGCACAGCGACCCGCGTCAGGGCGCGCACATGGATTGGGGCACGCTGATCTTCAACTACGGCCGCCACGAGGTGCGCTGTTTCCTCGTCGCCAACGCCCTCGCCTGGCTCGACCGCTACCACCTCGACGGCCTGCGCGTCGACGCGGTGGCCTCGATGCTCTACCTCGACTACTCCCGCAAGGAGGGCGAATGGATACCCAACCAATATGGCGGTCGCGAGAACCTCGAGGCCATCGGCTTTCTCCGCGAAACCAACCGCCTCGTGCATCAGTATTACCCCGGCGTGCTGATGGTCGCCGAGGAGAGCACCGCCTTCGCCGGCATCTCGAAACCCGTCTCCGAGGGCGGCATCGGCTTCGACTTCAAGTGGAACATGGGCTGGATGCACGATACCCTGAAGTTCTTCCAGAAGGAACCCGTCCACCGCCGCTGGCACATCAACGATTTCACCTTCGGCGCGCTCTATCAGTGGTCGGAGAAATTCATCACCGTCTTCAGCCACGACGAGGTCGTGCATGGCAAGGGCTCCATGCTGATGAAAATGCCCGCCTTCGAGATCCGGGATCGCGCCGCGCACCTCCGCTCGCTCTACGCCCACATGTGGGCCTGGCCCGGCAAGAAGCTGCTCTTCATGGGCGGCGAGTTCGGCCAGTCGCGCGAGTGGGCCTATGCCGGCGCCCTCGACTGGCACCTGCTCCAGTATCTCGACCACGAGGGCATCCGCCTGCTCGTCCGCGATCTCAACCTCCTCTACAAGACCGAGCCCGTGCTCGGCCAAAACGATCTCGATGGACGGAACTTCCGTTGGATCAACTGCACCGACGCCGACAACACTGTCATCACCTACCTGCGTCATGACTCCGCGCAACGCACCTTCATCGCCGCGGTGGGCAACTACACGCCGGTGAACCGCCAAGGCTACCGCGTCGGCGTGCCGCGCCTCGGTTGGTGGCGCGAGCTGATCAACACCGACAGTCACTACTACGGTGGCTCCGGTTCCGGCAACGGCGGCGGCGTCACCGCCGAAAGCGTCCCCTGGGACGGCTTCGACTACAGCATCAAGCTCACGCTGCCCCCGGTCTCGACCACGCTCTTCAAGTGGACCGAGTCCGAAGCCTGAGCCCATTTTGCATTCCGTCGTAACAAAACCCGATGATCGCGACCTGTAGGCCCGACCGCTGGTCTGGCAGCCCGACTAGCGGTCGGGCCTACATCGGAGCGGTGTTTTTATACGTCGAATGTGACATGGTATGAGTCCCGGGGGGCTGCGGCGGCTCGGCGCGCCCGGGCAACTGACTCGCAGCGGCGCGGCGGAGCCGTTCCGTCCGCGGCGAGCGACGGCTCGACGGGGCCGTCGGCAACCGTGCGAAAAATTATGGGCGTTTCCACGCGGAGCGGCTCGATTTTTCGCGGAAACTTAAAATGCTCGGCGCCTTCTGCGGGTCCGCCCGTTTCGGGCCGGCTCGCGCGTTCTTCACAACCCAAGCCCCCGTCCCCGCCATGTTCCGCGCCATCAAACGCCTCTTCATCTGGCTCGGCCTCGCCGCCGAAAAGGCCACCGAAACCGACGCCATCAACCAAGCCGTCGTCGAGCGCGGCATCCGCGACGCCAAGGCCAAGGCCGACAAGGCCCACTACGCCAATGGGCAGCTCGCCGGGCAGATCGCCCTCCTCAAGGACCAGATCAAACGCCAGGAGCGCCAGCGCGACGAGACGCAGTCCCTCCTGCAAGCCGCCGCCGCCGCGAACGACGAGGCGAACGGCGTCCACCTTGCCGAGGAGCTTTCCAGCATCGAGACCGACCTGACCGAGAACCAGGCGCAGTTGAAGAATCTCGAGGAGCTGTATCAGCAAAACACGACGATCATCGCGAACAGCCTGCGCGAGATCCAAAAATTCCAACGCGAGTTCGAGGCCGTGAAGGCCCGCGTCGCCGTCGGCCGCAACATGGAGCATCTCGCCGGCCTCATGAAGGGCTCCATCGGCGAACTCCAGGGCATGATGGGCGACGAGATGGGCCAGTCGATGCAGCAACTCCGCCAGGCCGCCGCCGGTGGCGAAGGCCAGATGCGCGCCACGCTCGATCTCGCCAAGGAGATGGGCTCCTCCATCCAGCGGCAGCAGGAGGTCAAAAAAGCCCGCGGCGCCATGCTTTTTAAGGAATACCAGAAGAAGATGGGCATGACCCAGCCCGCCGCCGAATCCACCGCCCCCGCGCCCCAGCGCCAGAAGATCGGCGAGAGCTGATCCGCCCTTTTCCCCGGTCCGCCCCCTCGGCTCCTAGCTCCCTGCTCCTCGCTCCAAGCTCCCTCCACCCATGACCGCCCGCGGCAAATTCGTCGTCACCCTCCTCATCCTCGGCATCGCGGCTTTCGGCGCCTACAAGTGGTGGCACCGGCTCGCCCCCGCTGCGCTCGTCGCCGCCACGGCTCCCGCGACGACAGGCGGAGACGCGCCCGCTTCCGCGACGAAAGCCGCGAGCGCCATCGACGACGCGGAATTCGTCCCGCCGCTCAACGCCTGCCCGGTGCTGCCGCCGCCGACCGCTTACGTCCCCAAGGACAACGTCGTCGACCTCGAACTCAGCGAATACGCCGGCTACTCCGGCATCGTCGTCGCCAACGGCGGTCTCGAGCCCTCGGAAAATTCCTACTTCTTCCGCAAACACGGATTCAAGGTCCGCATCGCCCTCAGCGAGGAGGAGAGCTGGCCCGCGCTCAACGCCGGCCGCATCGGGGTCTCGGCCACCACGGTCGACGTCATCACCGCGCATTGCCGCAACTTCGCCGTCACCGCGCCCGTGCAAATCGGGTTCTCCCGCGGCGCCGACGGCCTCGTCGTGCGCAAGGACATCCGCCGGATCAACGACCTCCGCGGCAAGACCCTGGTCACCGCGCAATTCACCGAGGCCGACTTCTTCATCCGCTACCTCACCCAGGAGGCCGGCATCGGCGTGAATCTCCTCGCCGCCCCCGGCGACGCGCCCGCGTCCGACAAGGTCAACCTGCTCTTCGCCGCCGACGCCTTCGCCGCCGGCGATCTGTTCCTCAAGGACCTCAAGGCCGGCGGCTCCCTGCTCGCCGGTTGCGTCACCTGGGCGCCGAAAACGACCGAGGTCGTGGAGGCGAGCGAGGGCAAGGCCCAGCTCCTCGCGACCAACAAGAACCTCCTCATCATCGCCGACATTCTCGTCGTGAACAAAGGCTTCGCCGTCGCGAACCCCAAGATCGTCGCCGGCCTCGTCGACGGTGTTCTCGAGGGCAACCGCCTCGTGCGCGACCAGCCCGCCGCCCACCTCGACACCATCGCCAAGGCCTTCAAATGGAGCCGTGACGACGCCCGCGAGGAACTGGCCAAGGTCCACCTCTCGAACCTGCCGGAGAACCTCGCCTTCTATTCCGGCACGATCGACTCCGCCGGCAGTTTCAGCGGCATCTTCTCCTCGGCCATGCTCGCCTACGGCACGCTCATCGATCAGCCGACCGACGCGGACAAATACATGGACGCCTCTCACTTGCAGGCCCTCCAGGCCGCCGGCGCCTACGCCGAGCAACGTGTCGCCATCGCCCCCATCCGCAGCGCGGGCGGCGGCGCCATCGAAGGCGATCCGCTGCTCACGAAGGACATCCGTTTCCTCTTCGAGCCAAACTCCTCGACGCTCCAGATGAGCAACATGGACAACATGAGCAACCTCGAGTCCATCCGCCGTCTGCTTCAGGTGAGCCCCGGCTCCACGATCCTCCTGCGCGGCCACGTCGACAACGCCCTGATCGACAAATTCCGCGAGCAAGGCGGCGAGACCTTCGTCCGCCAGATGGCGCTCAAGGCGATGGAGCTCTCCAAAAACCGCGCGAACGAGATCCGTCGCGTGCTGATCGATCGCCTGAAGGTCGATCCCGCCCGCATCGAGACCATCGGCCGCGGCTGGGAGGAGCCGGCGGGCAGGGAAGCCGAGTTTAACCGCCGCGTCGAAGTGCAGTGGTTCACGGTGGAATGAGCATCGATTTTCGACCGCACGTTTGTCGTAGGGGCGCGCCTCGTGCGCGTCCCGGCAGCACCTGATGATCGACCCCGTCTCGCCTCCGCCGTCTTATCGCCGCCTTTTCTGGCGCAGCGCCGAGCATCTCTGGCTCGCGATCAGCACGCTGGGGCTGGGCTTCGCCAGTGGCGAGCCGCTCGGGCTGCTCGTCGGCGGCGTCGCCTACGCATTGGTTCACGTCTATGCGCCCGACAGCGGATGGTTCCGGCGCCGGGCCGACGCGCGGCGAAATCTCGTGGAGCAGGGCGAGACGGCGCGCCAGGCCGCGGAATTCGAAGCCCAGCGCGCCCAATTGATGGACAATCTGTCCGCCGAGCGTCGCCGCCGCTATCAGGCGCTCGTCGTGGTGTGCGAGGAAATCTCCGCAGCCAGCGCGGAGGCGGGGTCGGGCGAGCTCGCGCTCTCGATGGACACCCGCTTGCGCAAGCTCGACGAGCTGCTCTGGACATACCTGCGCCTGCTGACCATCGAACAGTCTCTTGAAGCTTACTTGGAGACCGAGCGCCGCGACAACCTCGCGGCCAACACCTCCGCCGCCGAACAGGAAGTGGCGGCCCTCGAGGCCGAGTTGGCCGACGCGCCCGGCGGTGGCGCCGACAAGGTCGATCCCGCGCGCGAGACGCGCAAGAAGCTCCTCGCTTCGCGGCGCGAGCGGCTCGAGGCCCTGCGCCAGCGACTCGCTCGCGTCGCCCAGGCGCGGGCGAATGGCGATCTCGCGCGCTCCGAGCAGGAGCGTCTCGTCGAGCAGGCCAAGCTGATCCGCGCGGACGCCGTGGCGCATAAGAACGCCGAGGCGCTCGGCGCCCGCATCGATCTCAGCATCGAACATCTCGCCGAGACCAACCGCTGGCTTTCGGATCTCGCCGATTTCAAGGATCTCACCACCCAGCTCCCTGCCGTCCCGGCGGGAACCATGTTGGCCCGACCGGCTGCGGCGCCCGCGCGAGCGGCGGGCAACCCCGAGCGGACCTGAGTCAAAAGAGCTCCGCGCGCGCCGCCGCCCGGGCAGCCACCCCCGAATCCACCATGTCCGCGACCGTCCCGAATCCCCTCCCCGTAAGCGCCGCCCCGGTTCGCGCCGCCTTGCCCGCCTGGGCCGCGGAACTCGCCCGCGCCTGGAACAGCGGCGCGCACAGCCTCTTCATCCTCCACGGCAACATCCACGACCTGTTTCCCATCGCCGCGTCCGCCGCCTCCGCACCCGCGCCCGCCGCCGCGGGCTACGCCGCGCTCGGCGTTTTTCTCCAGCGCCGCCTTTTCGCGGCTCGCGCGCAGGTCTTGCACTACGATCTCGGGGCCGGTCTCACCTTTGCCACGGCCGCGATGCAGACGGCCTTTTTCGAGTGGCTCAAAATCTACGACGAGGTCGAGGGCACGAACTTTCACCAAGCCGGGCCGCCGCGCGCCTTCCCGTTGCTCCTGCCCGTGCTGCGGCGCTTTTTCCTGCGCATGGCCGAGGAGACCGGCGAGCGCAGGGGCGTCACCTTGCTGATCAACTACGCCGAAAAGCTCGTCCCGGAGGCCGCCGACGTGCAGGCGAGCTACGACGAACGCGTCGCTCTGGTGACGCTGCTTTCCTGGGCCGCCTCGCCCGAGCTGCATCGCGGCGACGTGGGCGTCGTCCTCGTCACCGAGACCATTTCCGAACTTCATCCCGACCTGCTGCAAAACCCGCACGTCGCGCGCGTGCGGATCGATCTGCCGACGCTCGAGGAACGCGCCGCCTTTTTGGCCTCCGGTTGGCTTGACCGCCACGCGCCTTCGGCCGGCGGCGGCACCCTCGCGGCCGGTTCCGACCTCGCTCTCGACGATCTCGCGCGCCGCACCTCCGGTCTGCCTCTCCTGCGCATCGAGCAGTTGCTCGCCACCGCGCTGCGCAACGGCCAGCGCGTCACCGCGACCTACGTCAGCCAGGGAAAACGCCGCCTCATCGAGGAGTTTTGCGGCGATCTCGTGACCTTCAAGGATCCGAAGCCCGGCCGCTCGCTCGATCTCGTGGCGACGCACGTGGCGGCCAAGGCGCGCCTGCGCGAGCTGGCGAAACTGATCCGCGAGGGGCACCACTCGGTCGTCGAACGAGGCGTGCTCGTGCCTGGGCGGGTGGGCGTGGGAAAATCGTTTCTCATCGACTGCTTCGCGAGCGAGTGCGGCCTGCCCGTGCTCGAGCTGGGCCAGTTCCGCTCCAAGTGGGTGGGGGAGACGGAGCGT
>CAMLNJ010000112.1 GCA_946481225.1 uncultured Verrucomicrobiota bacterium
CTGGCTGAAGGCGCGGCCGGCGGGCAGCCTCGGCGCGGAGCATCTCGGATGGGTGACGGCGTGGCTGATGGTGCTGCCGAACGCGGCGCTCGCGGCCTACTACGCGTGGCGCGCGCGGGCGGACATCGTCTACGCCTCGCAAGTCGGCGACGGGCACGTGTGCATCCCGCTTTGTCTCGGATTGGCGGCGGTGATCGCGCCCTTCGCGCCGCCGGCGTGGTTTGCGGACGCGCTGCTGGTGCTGGCGGGCGCGGCGGGGTTTCACGCGTTGCTCGTGGCGGTGTTTGGCGGATTGCCGCGGGTGCTGGCGGTGTTGCCGATCGCGGCGTATGTGTGGTGCCTGCGCGAGGGGTTGTCGTGAGCGAGGCGACCGGGCATTCAGATACGGAGGAGCCAGCGTAGGACGGGCTCGGCGGCGAGGCCGGCGAGGAGGCTCAACGGAATGAGCAACCGGGCGAGGCGGAGGGCGCGGGCGGGTTCGGGGAGGTGGCGGGCGAGCGAGGGGAACGCGGAGTGGAGGTCCATGCCACGGAGCATGCCGGCACGCCGTGAAGCGCGGATGAAGCGGGGGTGAAGTCGGGATGAAAACGCGCGCCTCGCCCGAGGGCGATGGCGCGGGTGGTTTGGGGGTTGTCGGGGCATTGTTGTTATTACTAACTTTGCGGTATGGTGGGAAATTCTGGGGGTGGCGAGGGTGGGGGTGGGGACGCGGTTGCGGCGAGGCAGGTGTCGCAGGGTGATAAAGGCCGCGAAAACGAGCCAGGCTCCGGGGGCGGGTGCTTCCAGGTGATCGAGCGCCTCGTGCTGGCCGAGCTTGCGGGCCTCCGCGGCTTCCAAGGCGCGCCATTGGGCGGAGTTTTCCACGACGATGTAGCTCGCGTCGGCGGTCAGAATGCCGGTTCTTCGCGCTTCGGCGAGCAGATCGGCCAAGCCGTCCGCCGAGGCGTCTCCGGGGGCGCGGGCGCGATCTTGTTGGCGAAGTTGCAGGGCGAGGCCGGCGGGCCAGGGGGCGTCGGCCGGCTCGGCGTGGTCCGAGATCCCGGCGACGGGGCGCCAGGCGGCGGAAAGCGCGTCCCAATATTCCAAGGGCGCGTTCGTCGTCGCGGAGGGAAAGCGCGGAATGCGTCCCGTGACGAGCGGACGAAGCGCGGCGCCCAGGCGGAGCAGGGGCGTGTCGGCAGGGGCGGGTGAGCAGGTGTCGAAAGAGCCGTCGGCGCCGAGGGCGTGGAGCTCGAGGCCGGGCAGAAGATCGGCCCAGGCCCGGGCGAGCGGGAGATCGGGCACGGCGGGCAGGCGGGCGCGGGCGCCGAGGACGATGAACACGGGGCGGGGCGGAAGGCGGCGGCCGTCGCGGGGGGCGTCCAAATCGGCTCTTTGATGGTGGCGGATGGCGTGGGCGAGCGCGGCGTCGAGGTTGAGGCCGCCGCCGGGCGGGAGCGCGTCGTCGATTTCGGGGGCGGGGATGCGGGCTACGGTGTCGAGCGGGACGAGCTCGGGCACGAGCGGAACGACGTCGAGGTTGACGAGGCTGATCCGGGCGGACTCGGCCGAGGGAAAGCGGAGGCGGAGGCTTTGGATGGCGGTTGCGAGGTCGCCGTGGAAGGCGTTGGCCTCGGTGCGGTCGACGAGCAGGTGGAGGTAGGCCGGACGGCGGGCGGCGGGGAGCCGGGCGGTTTCGAGGCCGGTGGCGAGCACGGCATCGGAAGCGGGGCGGACAAGCCGGGCGTCGGGCGGGGCGAGCGCGGCCAGGGCGGCGCCCGGGTCGCGGGCGAAGTCGCCCGGGGACGACGGAAGGGACGCGGCGGACGCGGGGACGAGGAAATCGATCTCCACGCGGGAGGGAGTGTCGTGAGCGACCGGATACACGCGGAGTTCGAGTTCGTCGGGCCGGTTGAAAAAGAGGAGGCCCGGGTCGCGGCGTTCGGTGTCGCGGATCATGGTATAGACCCAGAGGGCGGTTTTCTTTTCCACGATACGGCCAGGCATCGGGACGCCGCCGACGTGGAGGCGAAAGCCGCGGACGAGCACGCCGGGCGGCAGGGGAAGGCGGCGGATGTATTCGGCGCCGGCCGGGTCGGGGTTGGAGAGGGTGAGCGCGAGGGTGGTGGAGCTGGTGGCCTCGGTGAGCGGGCGGACGACGAGGTCGAGGGCCGAGACTTCGACGCGGCGGGGCGGCGGGGTGGCGCGCGGCATGGAGTGCCGGCGGGCGTTGGATTGAAAGAATCCGGCCGATTTGCGAGAGGCCGCGCCGCCGACTTTTCCTGCGAACAGCATCTCGAGGTGTTCGAGTTTGGCGTCGGGCAAGACGAGTCCGTCGAAGACGAGGCCGGCGTAGGCCTCGGAGATGATGGGGTAATAGCGGCCCTCCTTGTAGTCGCGCTGCGCGGCGAGGGCGTGGACGACGTGGCGGCGGTCGCCGGAGAAAGCGGGGGCGCGGTTGGAGATCGCGGGGGTGTAGGCGTAGTCGAGGGCGGCGTTGAGCGCGGAGCGGTCAGCGAGCGCGCGGGCGACAAAGGCGGCGGGGATGAAGGCCACGCCCGCCGCGATCAAGGCGGCGATCCGGACGGGCCGCAGGCCGGAGGCGGAGGCGAGGCGGGCCGCGCGCCAGAGCAGATGAAGATGCAGGGCGAAGAGAAGGGTCGGCGCCAGGATCAGGAAGCCGGCGCCGAACGCGATCACGGCCAGGATGGCGAGTGGCAGGTAGGGCAGGAATAGCGTGAAAAAGTAGAGCGCGAAGGGGAAGGTGAGCGCGAGGATCGGCAGGGCGACGAGAGGCCGGCGCGGGAGCAGGAAGGAGCCGGCGAGGAGCAGGACGCCGTTGAGGACGGTGAGCAGGTAGACCTCCTTCGCCTGGAGATCGACGGGGAAGGGGATGGAGGTGTTGAGCGCGAGCCCGCCCAGCGGAAGGACCAGCGCGGCCACGACGATGGCGATGCGCTCGGCGGTTCCGCCGCCGCGGGCGGCGGCGCGGAGAACGAGGAGCATCGCCCGGACGAGGCAGGCGAACATGACGACGCCTCCTGCGACGACCAGCGTGGCGACGACGACCCCGTCCACGCGATGCGCTTGGCGAAGCGCGAAGACGAGCTGCGCCCCGAGATACACGAGGAGCGGCGCGCCGACGGCGGCGGCCAGATTCTTCGCGATGGCGCGTCCGCCCGCCACCGGCGCGCCCGCGCAGGCGAGGCGGAGCAGCGCGTGGAAGAGCGGCACCATCGCGAAGGTGAACTGGTGGAGGAAATACCGAGTTTCCGGATAGATCCACGCGTTGGCTCCGTTGCGCGACAGAAGCGAAGAGGAGCATTCCACGGCGGCCCAGAGGTAGGCGACGTGAACGCCCAGCGCGGGCAGGGCCCACCAGGCTTGCCGTGTCGCGCCGGTTCCGAGTCTTCGTTCGCGGCGGCGGGCCCGGAAGAACAGGCCGAGAGAGAGGAGCAGACCGCCTAGAAGGATGGCGCCGAGGAGCGCGGCGGCGCGTTGGCCGGCGGGATCGAGAATGCCTTCGATCAGGTGATAGGCGTGGAGATTGAGCGCGAGCAGCACGCAGACCGGCAGGGCCCAGAACCACAGAAAGGAGGAGGGGCCGGTGAAGAGCGGCGGGAGGAGGCCGGAAGCCTCCGGAGGCGGATTGGACGGCGGCGCCGCGGGGGCGATTTTAGCCGCGGGAACGGGAGCAAGGGTGGTCATGTTTTTGAAGGACGAGATCCACGGCGAGCAGCGCCGGGAGAAAGACGACTACGCCGGCGAGCAGGTGGAGAAAGTCGCCGTAAGCGGGCGAGAACCTCGGGATGATCCAGCGGTGGGCCTCGATCACGACGGCGATGCGCAGGGCGTTGATCGCGAGGGTAAGCGGGACGGCGAGCGCGACGGCTTGAAGAGCGACCACGGGGACGCCGCGGCGGGCGCGGCCGAGACGCCAGGCGAGCAAGGGCGCGAGCAGCGTGAAGTAGTCGATGGCGGAGCAGGCGCGCGTGACGAGGACAGGGCGCGACCACGAGGCGTCGCGGAGCATCCAGCCGTCGGGCGTCGCGTGCAGGGGGATTCCGATGAGGAGTTTTAAGATCCAGGCCGCGCCGCCGGAGAAGAGGCGAAAGGTGGCGTCGGGAGCGAAGGATGCGAGCGCCAGAGCCGCGGCCAAGGCGAGGGCGGCGGCGAGGAACGGGCGGGCGTGGTCGCGATCCATGCCCCGAGCCTGCCGCGCGGGCGTGAAGCGAAGATGAAGCGGGGATGAAGTCGGGATGAATTCCGACCGAGACCGAGGTGATCGATCGCCGTTTGTCGCGATGCGAGGGTCACACGCGAGGCGTCACTCCTGGTGCTTCATGCCATTTTGCACTTCGGCGTGATAACCCCCGGAGATCGCGAGCTGTAGGCCAGGCCGTTGGCCTGGCGGCCCGATCGGCGGCCGGGCCTAAAGCGGCGCTGCGTTTTTATACGTTTGAATGCGAGATGGCTTCAGGGGTGCCACGAGGCCGGGCGGCCGGGCGGGCGGGTTTGCTCCGGCGGCGGGCCTTTGGTTCTTTGGCGAGCGCCGTCGCCGGTGGAGGGAAGCGTCGGGAGCGAGAGGAAATCGGCGGCATCGAGCAAGGCGATCGCCTCGCGCGGGTCCTTCGTTTTGCCGGCGGCGTCGCGGAGCAGGGGGATGGCTTCCGGGAGGCTTTTTTGCACCATGCCTTCGCGCGCGAAGGCGCGCAGTTCGGGATCGGCGTGCGTAAGGTAGGAGGCGAGCAGGGAAAGGGATTCGGGGCCGGCCGTGGCGATGGCGGTTTCGATCCGCGCGAGTTCGCTTTCGCGCGCGGATGCGGCCGGTGCCCGAGGCGAGGGCGAGGGGACGGCGGGAGATGTGGCGATGGAGGCTGAGGGCGCTTTCGTCGCTTCGGACGCGGCGGCGCCCGGCGGAGGCGGAGCGGCCTGCGCGGACGTGGACGCGGGTGCCGACACAGGCGGCGAAGCGGAGGCGGACTCCGTGCGGGGCGTGGAGTCGGGCGGGGCGGAGGGCGTGCGTGAAGCTTCGGGCCCGAAGAGGACGATGATGGCGGCGCCGAGGATCAGAAGCGCCGAGAGTGCGGCGAGGAATCGGGGTGTCGGCATGCCGGGAGGGGAAGCGAAACGGTAAAGGCTACGCCGGCCCTCCGAGGAGGGCCGGCGTAGCTTGGGGAGGGCGGCGAGCGCCCGCCGATGGATGGGCGGCTTAGTCGCTTACGGGCGTGTAGGATTCGATGATCGCGTCCTTGAGCCAGGCGAGTTCGGTGGGGATCGCGTTTAGATAAGACTCGATGTCGGTGACCGTCTTGGTGGCGAAGATCGAGAAGCCTCCGGTGGCGAGGCCATAGGTGTCATAGTAGTCACCGTTCCAGTCGCCTTGGAAATGGCCGGAGCTGGCGGAGGCGGGGAGGGATGCGGCGGCGACGACGTAGAGGTCGTTGCCCTCGTCGGCGTCGTTGAAGGTCTGGAGCTTGCCGCTGAAGGAGAGCAGGCCGTTGAAGGAATACGAAAAGCCGCTGCGGATGGTTTCCTCGGCCACGGCGTCGTAATAGCTCGGGAAGACGTTCACGTAGGCGCTCATTTTGCCGGAGAAGGAATCGCTCAGCTTGGTTGTGCCTTCATCGTCGAACTCCCACGTCGTGCCGCCTTCGCCATCGGAGACCCGAGTGTGGTTGTAGGTCGTGGTCTCCTTGTAGGTGTAGGCCTCGATTCCGTCGTTGAGGTAAAGGAAGAGCGCGTCGCGCGAGGTGGGGGAGTAGTTGTTGGGGCCCGGGCCGAAGTCGCTGGCCTGGCGTCCGACGTAGTGGATGGTGGTGCCGGCGGCGTTCTCGACGAAAAAGAGGGCCGGAGGCGTCTCTTCGCTCTCGGGACGCTCGGCGGGGAAGATGACGACGAGCCGGAAGTCGGAGGGCTTGGCGAGCGTGACGTATTCGCGGTCGTTAAGCGCTTTGATGAAATCGGCGTTGGCCCATTTTTGGGTATGCAGCTTGGTCGATTCCTCGATGACCTCTTTGATGGGATGGATGTCCGTTTCCGAGCTGGAATCGAAGTCCTTAACCGTCGTGGTTCTTTTCTGGACGTAGTAGTTGGAGTTGGTCCCGTCCGCATCGAAGCCGGGAGGATTCATGATCCACTCCGGGTCGTATTCGATCGAGACCGTGGGGGAGGGGTTGGTCTCGACCTTGTCATCTTTGACGAGGAAGCCGCCGATCTCGCTCATGGCGTTGAGGGTCAGGGTCACGGAGCCCTTGACGCCTTGGTAGGCGGCGAAGGCGGGGGTGAGGGAAGCGGCGCCGAGGAGCAGCGCCGCGAGGGACGTCGTGGATCGAAGTTTCATGGGATTGGTTGTCGCCGAACTTACGGGAAAAGCCTGAGGCGGGGGACGGGAAATCGCCACCCTTTTTCGTCAGCGAACCGCGTCAGGGCTCTCCTTTAGTTCCCCGAAGCAGAATCAGGGAAGTGTGGGGCCTTCAGCCGGATGTGGGTCCGGCCAGGGTAAGCGTGGCGCGCGTGCCGCCGGCGGGGCGGTTTTCCAGGCGGGCATCGCCGCCGTGGAGGTGGGCGACCTCGCGCACGAAGCTGAGGCCGAGGCCGGTGCTTTTGACTCCGGTGTCGGGGCGTGGCAGCGAGTAGAAGCGTTCGAAGAGGCGCGGCAGCGCGTAGTCGGGCAGGCCGGGGCCGGTGTCGTCGACGGTGACGATGGCGCCGTCGGGGGCGGCGCGAAGCGAGAGCGTGATGGAGCCGCCGGCGGGGGTGAATTCGAGGGCGTTTTGGAGGAGGTTGCCGATCGCCTGCGCGAGCAGGAAGCGCTCGCCGGCGACGGTGATCGCCTCGGGCGCGTCGAGCGCGCCGGAGATTCGTCGGGTGCGTAGCATCGGCTCGAGGGCGGCGAGGCGTTCCTCGAGGAGGGCGCGGAGCTCGACGGGGGCGGGATCGACGAGGCCGCGGCGGGCCTCGACGGCGGCGAGTTGAAGGAGTTTTTCGACGATGGTCTGGATGCGCGCCGACTCGGTGAGGAGGTTTTGCAGGAAGCGGGCGCGCTGGGGCGCGGGCATCTCGGCGTCCTCGGCGAGGAGCTCGGCGGCGCCGCGGATGGCGGCGAGGGGGGCCTTGATCTCGTGGGCGAGGGCCTGGGTGTATCGCTCGACGTGGGCTTTCCCTTCCAGGGCGGCGCGCATCTCGTCGAAGGCGCGGCGGAGCTCGCCGACCTCGCGGCCGGCGAAACGCTTCGGGAGCGAGGCGGGGCGGCCGTCGCGCACGGCGCGGGCGTAGGCGGTGAGTTTTTCGACCGGCGTGGTGATCCAGAGGGAGAAGGCGAGGCCGGTGACGATGACGAGGCCGCCGCCGAGCGCGCCGGCGGCGAGGACCTTGGTGCGGACGGCGGCGACGAGGGCGTTGATGTTGGCGGTGGGTTTGCCGAGTGAGACGACGCCGACGACGCGATCATCGTGACGGATAGGCGCGGCGACGTGGACGACGAGCGAGGCTTCGTCGGCGGGGTCGAGGCGGGTGGCGCGCGCGCCGTAGCGGCCTTGGAGGGTGAGGAGGACGTCGTTCCAGCGGGAGTAGTCGCGGCCTTCGTCGCGGCCGCCGTCGGAGTCGTAGAGCACGCGGCCGGCGGCGTCGGTGAGGTAGAGGCGAAGGTCGACGGCGGTCTTGTGAAAGGTGTAGATCCGGGCGTCGAGCGGGCGCGTGGCGGCGGCGTCGAAGGCGCGGCGCAACGGGGCGATGTCGAGCGTGGCGTCGGGGCGGACATGGGTCTCGGCGACGGCGGCGAGGTAGGCGGCGGTGTCGATGAGCGTGGCCTCCATCGATTCGAGGTAGCGCGGCCGGATGGCGCCGAGGATGGAGGTGAAGAGGTAGAGGTAGCCGCCGCCGATCAACAACAGGTAGACGAGGAAGATGCGGGTGCGGATGGTCATCGCTGAAGGGAAAGGCTGAGACCTGAAACCTGAGACCTGAAGGGGCGGAGATCGGACGGCGGCAGCACGGGGAGTTTATTCGCGCAGCGAGTAGCCGAGGCCGCGGTGGGTGACGATGGGGTCGGTGTTGTCGGGGGCGAGGGCGCGGAGTTTGGCGCGGAGGGTTTTCACGTGGGCGTCGACGGTGCGGTCCAGGCTGGCCTCGGGTTCGTCCCACGCGGAGGTGAGAAGCTGCTCGCGGTTGAAGACGCGGCCGGGCTGGCCGAGGAACGTTTTTAACAG
>CAMLNJ010000113.1 GCA_946481225.1 uncultured Verrucomicrobiota bacterium
GCAGGGCGCGCATGCCGTAGTAGCTGAAACGCTCCCACATCTCGGTGAAGAAGAGGGTGGCGAGCCCGCGCGGGTGCCGGCGGCTGGCGACGGCTCCGGGCGGGGTTGAGGGCGGGGGTTGGGCCGAGGAGCCGGGGGTGTTCATGAAAGCTTAGCGGGGCTGGGCGAGGCGGAGGCGGACGAGTTCGGGCATGTATTTGGGCGGGACGGAACCGATGGTCATCACGGCCTCGTGGTAGCGGCCGAGATCGAAGGCCGCGCCGAGTTCGCGCTGGATGCTTTGGCGAAGCCGGTAGTGTGCCATGCGGCCGACGAAGTAGGTGCTGAGTTGCACGGAGCTTTGCTTGGCGCGGATGACCTTCAGCTTCGCCTCGCCCTCGGATTGAAAGGCGCCGTCGACGAGCAGGCGCATGGCGTCGTCGTCGCTCATGGCGGTGCAGTGCATCTTGTAGTCGAGGATCGAGTTCACCACGGCGCGGAGGTAGAACTTCAACTGCATGAGGCGGAGGCGCAGGTCTCCGTCGCCGTAGCCGGCGTCGAGCATGGAGACCTCGTTGTAGACGGCCCAGCCCTCGATGTAGCTGCCGGACTGGAGGACGCGGCGGATGAGCGAGGGGTGGCGGTTGGCATACTCGATCTGCACGTAGTGGCCGGGGTAGGCCTCGTGCAGGGTGAGGATCTTGAGCATGTGGCCGTTGTATTCCTCGAGGAAGCTGCGCTTCTGCGCGTCGGTCCAGTCGGCGGGCGGCGGGCTGACGGCGTAGTAGCTCGGGCCCTCGGGATCGAGGGGCGGCGAGTTTTCCATGTAGGCGAGCGAGTTGCCGCGGCGGAACTCGGGCATCTCGATGATGGCGCAGCGGTCGGGCTCGGGCAGGCGCAGGTAGTCGTGCTTCGTGATGAAGGTCTTGAGGTCGGCGACGGTGGCGCGGACGGCGGTCAACAAGCCGTCGGCGTCGGGGTGCTCGCGGTTGACCTCGGCGGTGACGGCGCGGACCAGTTCGAGCCGCCCGGCGGGATCGTCGGGCGGCGGGACGCGGTCGGGGAAGTAGCGCGGCCAGAGCTGGCGGGCGACGACGTGGAGCTCCTGGTGGACGCGGGCGAACTCGGCCTCGGCGTCGGCGAGGTTTTGCTCGGGATCGACGGCGGCGCCGATCTCGAAGGCGAATTTCTTGCCGAACTTTTCCCGGCCGATGCGCCACTCGGGATCGGCGCGTTCGCGCAGGCTTTCGAGGAAGGTCTGATGCTCGCGGAGGGCGGCGGCGACCTTGGCGGCGGCGCTGGCGAGTTCGGCGCGGCGCGGGGTTTCGCCGATGTAGGAGAGAAGCTCGCTTTCGTAGAAGTTGATCGCGCCGAGGTTTTGGCGGATGGCGGTTTCGAGGATGGGCGCGGCGGGGCGGACGAGGGCGCGGCGGGCCTCGGCGAGGATGCGCGGCATCTCGGCCATGCGCGCGAGGGTGTTGGCGATGTTGGTCTCCTTCGGGGCCGTGGATTGGGCGACGAGGGCGTAGACGCTGTCGTTGAGGTAGCGGCCGTAGGTGCGCGGGTCCGTCTCGAAGGGGCGCAGCTCGTCGGCGGTCCAGAGCTGGGCGGCGAGCTCGTTGCGCAAGATCTCGAAGTCGATTTGACCGTCGCGAGAGAGGCGCTGGAAGTCGATCTTGCGCGGCAACTCGTCGAGCGTGCGGCGGGCGAGCTCGCTCCAGCGGGCGCGGGCCTCGGCGGAGATGTCGTCGAGGCGTGCGTCGAAGCGATGATCGCCGAGGCTGGTGGCGTTCATCGGTTGCTGGCGGAAGTTTTCCTCGAGGTAGCCGCGGAAGAAATCCTGCAGACGCCGATCCTCGGCGGGCTGGGCGAAGCCGGACACGGCGGAAAAGAATGAGAGCGCGGCGACGGGAAGGATGCGGGAAAGGGCGCGGTTCATGGTTGCGGGGGCGCCAGGAAGACGCGGGTGAAAAAATCGGCCATGCGGCGGGAGCCGTAGGGGGTGCCGGCGATGCCGTGGCCGCCGTTCGGGACGGCGAGGAGCTCGAAGTCCTTGTCGGCGCGGATGAGGGCGTCGACGACCTGGTAGGTGCTGGCGGGGTCGACGTTCTTGTCGAGCTCGCCGACCATGAGGAGGAGTTTGCCGGCGAGTTTGGGGGCGTTGACGACGTTGGAGCTGCGGACGTAGCTCTCGTCGACGGGCCAGCCCATCCACTGCTCGTTCCACCAGATCTTATCCATGCGGTTGTCGTGGCAGGCGCTGTCGGCGACGGCGGCGCGGTAGAAGTCGCCGTGGAAGAGGAGGCCGCCGAGGGCGTTCTGGCCGCCGGCGGAGGTGCCGAAGAGGCCGACGCGGGAGAGGTCCATTTCGGGTCGGGTGGCGGCGGCGGCGCGGATCCAGGCGATGCGGTCGGGGAAGCCGGCGTCGCCGATGTTTTTCCAGGCGACGTCGTGGAAGGCCTTCGAGCGATTGGAGGTGCCCATGCCGTCGAGCTTCACGATGATGAAGCCGCGGTCGGCGAGGTCCTGGGAACGGTGGCGGGCGCGGAAGGATTTTGGGGTGAACGAATCCTGCGGGCCGGCGTAGATGTCCTCGAGGACGGGATACTTTTTCGCGGGGTCGAAGTCCTTGGGGCGCTGGATGACGCCGTAGATGTCGGTCTTGCCGTCGCGGCCTTTGGCGGCGAAGCGCTCGGGGGCGCGCCAGCCGTCGGCGACGAGTTCGGAGATGTCGGATTCCTCGAGGCGGCGGACGAGGGAGCCGTCGGCGGCGCGGCGGAGCTCGGTGATCGGCGCGAGGTCGACGCGGGACCAGGAGTCGAGGAGGTAGCGGCGGTCGGGCGAGTAGCGGACGGAGTGGGTGCCGTCGCCGACGGTGAGGGCGACGAGGCCGGAGCCGTCGAAGCCGACGCGGTAGTGGTGGACGTGATACGGGTCCTCGCCGGGGTTCTTGCCGGAGGCGGCGAACCAGACCTGGCGTTTTTCGCGGTCGACGCGCTCGACGCCGCGGACGACCCAGTCGCCGCGGGTGATCTGGTTTTTCACGCGGCCGGTCTTGGCGTCGTAGAGGTAGAGGTGGTTCCAGCCGTCGCGCTCGGACATCCAGACGATCTCGCCGGTTTCACCGAGGTATTCGGAGAAGAACTTGCCTGAGTAGCAGATGAAGGTGGCGCTGCGCTCGTCGACGACGGGGCGGACGACGCCGGTGTCGGCGGCGACGCCGAGGATACGGAGGGCCTGGTGGCCGCGCTGGTTGAAGAGGAAGGTGAACTCGCTTGAATCGGCGGCCCAGCGGACGTCGCCGATGGACCAGGGGTTGGCGAAGAGGGCGTCGTCGACGGGAATCTCGCGGCGGGTCTCGACCTCGAAGAGGCGCGGCTTGGCGTAGGGAACCTCGTCGCCGGGCTTGAGGTAGGGGATGGTGACGAGTCGCGGCTGGAGCTGGTCGGGCGGGGAGGACTGGACCATCGTCACGCGGCGTTGTCCGCCCGGGGTGTGGCGCATGGCGACGAAGCGCTTGGAGTCGGGCGACCAGTAGACCTCGGGCTCGGGGCGCTCGGGCTCGCGGGTGTCGTATTCCATCTCCATGGCGCGGCGGGCCTCGACATTGCGCGCGTAGCTGGAGAGCGCGTGGGCGTCGTGGGTGAGGGGATCCTCCGTGCCGGCGCGGATGTCGCGGAGGGCGAGGTTGTCGCCGCGGACGACGACTTCCCACAGGCCGTCGGGAGAGCGGACGCCTTCGGGGCGGTTTTCGCGGGAACGATCCTCGGCGGGGGGACGGTCGGAGCGGCGCGGACGGGCGGAAAAATCGAAGGAGTCGGTGATGGAGGCGACGGCGGGGCGGTCTTCGGCGACGAAGACGGCGAGGGTGTCGCCGTTCTTGGCGGTGATGAGCCAGGCGTGGCCGGCGTAGGTGTTTTGGTCGCGCTCCTCGCCGGGCTTGAGGCTGCCGTAGAGGCGGCGTTCGCCGGACTCGTCGATCCAGTGGAGGTCGACCTCGGTGTCGCGGCGGTTGACGAAGATGATGCCGGAGGGCTCGCCGCCGGAGCGGGATGCGCGAACGTCGCGGCGGGGGCGGAGGCCCTCGCCGGCGCCGGAGGAGGCTCCGATGGCGGTGAGTTCGTAGCTGGCGAGGTCGAGGCGCCAGGCCTTGGTGCGGCCTTGGAGCACGACCTGCGCGCCGTCGTCGGAGAAGTCGAGCGACTCGACGGGCAGGGCGTGGGCTTCGACGGGTTTGCCGAGGAGGCGGGAGAGGGTGGCGGCGACGCGGGCGTGGTCGAAGGCGGGGGCGCGTTCGCCTTTCTCGGAATCGACGAGGATGAACTCGGTCCGCTCCCGGCCGGTGTCGACGCGATACCAGAAGCGAGCGGCGTCCTTGCCGTTTTCGGCGAGCCAATGCGGATCGACGCGGTCGCGGTAGACGCGGGGTGCGGCGTCGAGCGAGGCGAGAGCGAGGAGGGCGAGGGGCGCGGAGAACGCGAGGCGGGCGAGTCGGCGCAGGCCGGGGAGGGGGCGGGGGGGCATTTTTGCGGGCGGCGGTTTTTCGGACGTGACGGACGCGAGCTGGAAGCTCGCGCTACTTTGCGCGGCGACGGCGGCGGTTCATGAGCGCCTCGATCTCCTCGGCCTCGATCGGAATGTCGGCCATGAGATCGACCTGGCCGGTCTCGGTGATGAGCACGTCGTTTTCGAGGCGGACGGCGAAGCCCTCCTCGGGGATGTAGATGGCGGGCTCGACGGTCATGACCCAGCCGGCCTGCATGGGCTCGACGGTCAGGGCGACGTCGTGGACATCGAGGCCGAGCGGGTGGCCGACGCCGTGCATGAAGTATTTCTTCACCGCGGGGGCATCGGGGGTCTGACGCTTGATGTCGGCGGGCTTGAGGAGGCCGAGCTTGAGCAGCTCCTCCTCGACGTAGCTTTCGGCTTCTTTTTGCCACTCCTTCGGTTTCTTGCCGGGGACGAGGCCGGCGCTGCAACGGCGGAGGACGCGGAGGACGGAGTCGTAGACGGCGCGCTGGCGTTTGGTGAAGCGGCCGTTGACCGGGATGGTGCGGGTCATGTCGGCGTTGTAGTTCGCGTGGGTGCCGGCGACGTCGAGCAGGAGCAGTTCGCCGTCGCGGCAGGCGCGGTCGTTGGCGACGTAGTGGAGGCAGCAGGCGTTTTTGCCCGAGGCGATGATGGGCGGGTAGGCGAAGCGGCCGCCGTGGGAGATGAACTCGTGGGCAAACTCGGCCTCGACCTCGTATTCGAGGACGCCGGGTTTGGTGAGGCGGAGCACGCGGTCGAAAGCGGAGCCGGTGAGCTTGCAGGCCTCGCGAAGGAGACCGACCTCGATCTCGGACTTCACGGCGCGGAGGCGGTGCATGAAGGGGGCGAGGCGCTCGTAGCGATGGAGCGGATACTTGCGCATCGTGTCGGCGATGAAGCGGGCGTCGCGGCTCTCGACCTCGACGACGGCGCGCTTGTGCTCGTTGGTGTTGAAGAAGGCGGCCGAGCACTCGCACATCAGGAGGTGGAAGAGGCGCGGGAAGGCGGAGAGCCACTGGATGTTTTGCACGCCGGTGCGGGCGCGGGCCTCGTCCTTGGTGAGCTTTTTGCCCTCCCAGAGCTCGTTCTCGGCGGTGGGTTCGCGGAGGAAGAGGATCTCGCGGTTCTTGGGGTCGTCGGCCTGGGGGTAGACGACGAGGATGGTCTGCTCCTGCTCCACGCCGGTGAGGTAGAAGAGGTCGGAGTTGACGACGGTGTTTTGGGAGCCGTCGGCGTTGGTGGGACAGGTGTCGTTCGCGTTGACGACGGCGAGGGCCCCGGAGGGCAGCAGGCCGGCGAGGCGACGGCGGTTTTGGACGAAGAAATCCGAGGGAATCTGCGGGTAGCGCATGGCGGGAAAGGGTCAGCGAAAAATGAGGGGAGAAATTTTAACCACGGATTTCACGGATAGGCACGGATGGGAGGGAATTCCGGTGGTTGAGATCGTATCTGGATTTGAGGTGGACGGGCGCGTCCCTGCGCCCGTGGTTCGTGGCGGAAACAATGGGCGCAGGGACGCGCCCATCCACCTTGGGTCCGTGTTATTCGTGGTCGATTTGTATGGCCGTTGGCCGGTTCAGCGGGTGGGGGGGGCGGGGACTGACTCGAGGTTCAACTCGGCGGGGGCGAGGCCGGGGGCGGTGGCGCGGACGCGGATGGCGCCGGGCTGGCCGGCGCGGGGGCGGACGATGCCGAGAACGAGGCCGTTGTAGGCCGGGCGGGTGGGCGACTGGAAGGAGACGTGGCTGGTGGCGTCGCCGTTGTCCGTGGCGATCACGTCGGCGGGACCCTCGACGGTGAAGGTGACGGGCGCGTCGGCGCGGGGAGCGAGGACGCCGTTGGCGTCGACGAGCGAGGCGGTGACGAAGCCGAGGTCGAGGCCGTCGGCGCGGAGGAGCGAGCGGTCGATCTCGAGCTTGATCGAGGCGGAGGCACCGGCGGTGCGGACCACGTCCTCGGCCCAGCGGGCGCCGTTTTTGTAGGCGACGACCTTGAGTTCGCCGGGGGCGTAGACGACCTCGTTCCAGCGGAGGCGGTATTCGAATTGGCCGCGTTTTTTGCGTCCGAGGGACTGGCCGTTGAGAAACAGCTCGGCCTCGTCGCCGGAGGTGTAGACGTGGACGGGGGTGATTTCGCCGACGCGCTCGGGCCAGGTCCAGTGAGGCAGGATGTGGGCCATGGGCAGGTCGGGGCGCCAGCGGGCCTGGTAGATGAAGAAGCGGTCCTTCTTGAAGCCGGCGAGGTCGACGATACCGAAGTAGGAGCTGCGCGAGGGGGCCTTGTTTTTGGACATGGTCTCGAGCTCCTCCTTCATGCGCGCGATCTGCTCGGGATCGTTGAGGTTCATGAGGGCGGAGCCGTCCTCGGTGTAGGGGGTGGGCTCGCCGAGGTAGTCGAAGCCGGTCCAGACGAACTCGCCGAGGGTGGACGGGGTTTCGTCGAGCCACTTGAATTCGGCGTCGGGCGTCCAGGCCCAGCGCGGGGCGTAGAGGTCGTAGGAGCTCATCTGGAAGCGGCTCATGCCGCCGCTCTTGGGCTCGGTGACGGGGAAGAAGTATTCGCCGCGGGAGCTGACGGTGGAGGCGGTCTCGCTGCCGTAGACGGGGATGTCGGGCGAGGTCTCGCGGAACTTTTTGTAGAACATGCTCCGGTAGTTGAAACCGAATACGTCGAAGATGCGCTGGTAGCCGTTGAAGCCGACGGGGGTGTTGTTGACGCCGGCGGTGGCGCCGCGGGTGGAGTCTTCCTCGTGGCAGATGGCGACGAGGCGCTTGGCGATCTCGGCGTTTTCGGGGTGCTCGACGTTGACGATCTCGTTGCCGACGCTCCAGAGGATGAGGGAGGGGTGGTTGCGGTCGCGGCGGATCATGGCGCGGAGGTCGCGCTCGTGCCAGTCGTTGAAGAGAAGGCCGTAGTCGTTGGGCGTCTTGCCCCAGTGCCAGCAGTCGAAGGATTCGCCGATGACGAGGAGGCCGAGGCGGTCGCAGAGGTCGAGGAGCTCGGGGGCGGCGGGGTTGTGGGTGGTGCGGACGGCGGTGACGCCCATCTCCTTGAGGATCTCGAGCTGGCGCTCGGCGGCGCGGGTGTTGAAGGCCGCTCCGAGGGCGCCGAGATCGTGGTGCTGGGAAACGCCGTTGAGGGGGATGCGTTCGCCGTTGAGGCGGAAGCCGCGGTCGGGGGTGAACTCGATGCGGCGGATGCCGAAGGGCGTCTCGTATTCGTCGACTACGGCCTCGCCGCGGAGGACCTGGGTGACGGCGAGGTAGCGCTGCGGAGAGCCGAGGCTCCAAAGGCGGGGGTGGGCGACGGGGATGGTCTGCGCGAGGGTGGCGGAGGCGCCGGCGGGGACGGCGAGGGCCTCGGGCGAGGCGGAGGCGACGGGTTCGCGGCGGGAGCCCTCGGCGTCGAGGCGGTAGAGGCGGGTGCGGAGTTGGAGCGCGGCCGGGGCGGCGTCGTGGTTTTCGATGGTGGTCTCGACGCGGACGGCGGCGCGGTCGAGGGCGACCTCGGGCGTGGTGACGCGGGTGCCCCATTGGCCGACGTGGACGGGCGCGGTGCGGATGAGGCGGACGTTGCGGTAGACGCCGCCGCCGGGATACCAGCGGGAGGAGTCGGGCGGGTTGTCGAGACGGATGGCGACGGTGTTGCGTTCGCCGGCGCG
>CAMLNJ010000114.1 GCA_946481225.1 uncultured Verrucomicrobiota bacterium
CCGTCCGTGCTGGGCACGCCGGAGCCATTGAACTGGCCGAAATTAAAGCCCGCGATCAGCGCGTCCTGGGCCTGGGAGGCGACGGACAGGATGGAAACGACAAGCAGGGAGCGGAGGACCTGGAGGAGACGAGACATGGAGGGAACAGACGTAGCCGAAGAAGAAAAGAAGCCACCGGGGCCGGGCCCCGGTGGCGAAAACCCAGAACCTTGAAACGGACCTCAGGCGGCGCGGCGGCGGCGGGAGGCGGCGAGCGCGAGCCCGGCCAGACCGGCGAGCGCGGCGAAGGAGGAAGGCTCGGGGACGGCCGAAACGCCGCCGTTGATCTGGGCGTTGTCGAAGGTCACCGAGGAGCCGGAGGAGAGGCGGCCTTGGATGCTGACGGAACCCTGGCCGTAGAACTCGGAGGGAAGGTCGACGGTGTAGGCGTTATACTCGGTGCCCGCGGTCACCGTGGAGGTGGCGAAAGCGGTGCTGGAGCCGTCGAGGAACCACTCGACGGTCGCGCCGGCGGAGGAGTAGGCGGCGAAGGTGAAGTTGCCGGCGGTGGCGGTGTCGACGAAGCCGACGGTGCTGGTGACGATGGACCACTTCTGGCCGGAGACGGCGAAGGAGAGGCCGGCGAAGTTGGTGTCGAAGCCGAGGATGTCGCCGCCATGGACGGTGGCGCTGTTGACGGCGTTCAGACCGCCCTCGACGACCGCGACGGCGATGCCGTTGTAGGCGAAGGCGTCGGAGCCGTTGGTGCCGTCCCAATACCAGGTGGCGTAGCCCGGATCGTAGGCGCCGGGGATGCTGTTGTTGGCGCGATACACGCCAGAGTCGGCGTTGGTCGGGGTGGAGGTGCCGCGGAAGCCGGCGGCGATGGAGCCGGCGGGCAGGAAGTCGACTCCGTCGGTGCTGGGAACGCCGGAGCCGTTGAACTGGCCGAAGTTGAAGCCCGCGATGAGGGAATCGGCGGCGAAGGCCGAGGCGCCGGAGGCGAGGACGAGGGAGGCAAGGATTGCTTTTTTCATGATGTGGAAAGGAAGGGCCGGGAGAGAACGCGTCTCTCCCGGCGAGGGTTGAAGTCGGAGCCGGGCTTAGTTCTTGAGGACGCCGCGCTTGTTCAGGGCGGTCCAACCGGTGGTCCAGAGGGTCGCGACGGTGCGGTCGAAGGCGCCCTTGTAGCCAAGCGCCGCGGCCGGCGAATAGACGTAGGCGGCGTCCTGCGTGAGGCCGTAGGCGGGAGCGGTCGCGGTCAGAGCCGGACGGGGATCGACGCCGTTCGCCGAGGTGTGGTTCGGCGTGGGGATGAGCGGCGAGGTGGTGCGGAGATTGACCGCGGGATAGAGGACGGAATCCAGGGTGATGCCCGAGACGGCGCCGCTGGTGGTGATGCTGACGCCGCTGGTGGTGAAGTCCACGTAGTTCTTGGTGAAGCCGGAGGAGGTGTTGTTGCGCAGCTGGAGCGCGCCGGAGGCGAAGTGGTCGCGGGCGCTGTTGCCGTATTCGGCGGTCTCGCCGGAACCGAGGCTGCTGGTCTTGAGCCCGTCGACGCGGAAGCCGTTGCCGCCGGTGGTGGCGGAGACGTTCAAGAGGATGGAGTTGGCGATCTGGCCGGCGAAGCCGGCGCGCATGCGGGCGCCGCTGGCGGAGGTCAAGGAAGCGTTGCCGGCGGTGTCGACGAGGACGGTGGCGTTATAGATGCGGGCGTCGCCGACCGGGAAGAGAGGGTTGCTGGCGGCGTTCGCCTCCAGCTTGTCCTCGCCGTCGAGTTCGAAGCCGTTGTCGCCGAAACCCTGGCCTTGGAGCACGAACACATACTGGACGGTGCCCTGGTAGCCTTCGTCGATGTCGAGGCCGTCGTCGTCGCAGTAATTGAGATTGAGGTGGTCGGCGTTGACGGTGCCGCCGAAGATTTCGACGCCGTCGTCGCCGGTGGCGTAGACGTCGACGTAGCTGACGGTGGTCTTGCTGCCGACGGCGTAGAGGGTGAGGCCGTTGAGCTCTTTGCCCGCGACGAGGTTGGCGCCGCCGTGGCGAATCGAGACATACTTCACGATGCCGCCGTTGTGCTCGGAGTTGGAGCCGCCGTAGATGGCGTCGTCGCCGGAAAGGCCTTCGATGATGCCGAAGCCGTCGTCGAGCGTGGCATTGTTGCCGTCGCCAACAAAGGAGCCGACGCCGTCGACGTTGACCTGGTTTCCGCTGTTGGTGAGCGAGGTGCCGGCGATGACGATGCCACCCCAGAAGTTGGCGTTTTTGACGCCGTTGCCATTCTTGGGGGGAAGCGGGGCGGAGGCGGGCGTGAGGTCGAGATACTTGGTGTCGCCGTCGGCGCTGGTCCAGCGGTCGGCGTAGCCGTCGCTGTCCAGGTCCTTGAAGATGCCGGTGGCGGCGCCGCCGGAAGCGAGGCCGGCGTCGATGGCGGCGGTGGTGAAGATGATCGGACTGGTGGAGGTGCCGCGGGCCTGGATCTTGCCGGTCGTGGTGATGACGAGCGTGCCAGGATTGAAAGTGGAGCCGTCCGTCTGGGGCTGGCCGCGAACGACGACGCCGGGCTCGATGTCGAGCGTGGTGCCGTTCTTCACGTAGATGACGCCGTTGAGAACGTAGGGGCTGCCGGCCGCAGTCCACTTGACCACGCCGCCGGAGGAATAGGCGGTGTCGGAAGTGTTGACTTCGGTATAGGCGAAGGCGGTGGAGCCGCCGAGGGCGAGAAGAGCGGCGCCGAGTAGTTTGTTGTTCATCTGCTTGGGTGTTTAGGTGGATTTGGACTCAGGCCCCTCTAGAGGCGCTGGAACGGAACAAGTCTGCCCGCGCTTTATGGCGATTCGGCGACGTTGAGGTGCGCTTTCGGTTAAAACTCCGCGGTGAGCGAGAGACTGAAGTCGCGGCCGGAGCGGTAGCGGGTGCGCTCCACGGTGCCCTCGGTCGCTTCGCGGTCGTAAACCGTTCCGTGAACCGGATCGGTGAGGTTTTTGGCGGAGATCTTCAGCTTGAGATTCTTCGTCAGCCGTTGGGACACGATGAGATCGAGGCGCGTGGTGGAGCGCTGATAGAGGTCGTAGGTCGAGCTCAGCAGGCCGGCGGTCTCGAGCACGTCGCTGATCGCGTAGCCGGCGACGGTGATCGTGGTGCCCCAGCGCGGCTGGTTCCAGGTAAGGTCGACGTTGGCGATATACTCGGGCTGGTCGAAGAGCCGGCGCTCGCGCGGGATCGCGTCGGGGTCCTGAAAATTCTGGCTGGCGCGCTGGACCACGTAGGGATTCTCGGCGACCGAGGCGTCGATCCAGGTGAAGTTGCCGCCGACGGAGAACCCGGCGAGGGCCTCGTCCCAGCGCGAGAGATCATGGCGCAGCTCGAACTCCACGCCGGTCAGGTCGGCGGTGTTCGGGTTGTTTACCCAGGATTCGGTGAACTCCGAGGTCTGCGCGGTGGTGTTGAAAAGCAGCTTCTCGATCGGATTCCGGATGTCCTTCCGGAAAAGCGAAACCGCGACGGCGTCGGACGGAGTCGGATTCCATTCCACGCGCAGATCGTAGCTCGACACGTCGGAGGGCTTGAGGGCGGGGTTGCCGAGGACAAGGTTGCCGGTCTCGATGCTTTTGTTGAAGAACGGGCTGACCTCGCGAAGCGAAGGCCGTCCGCTTGTCTCCGAATAGTGGATACGAACAGCCACCTTTTCGACGGGTTCCCAGACCAATCCCACGCCGGGATACCAGACCTTGCCGCGGAACGCCGCGTCTCCGGACGGATCCGAGCCCAGCACGTCATAGGCGGAATAAAAGGTGGAAGACCGATAATTTCCCCACCGCCCCTCGCCCGAGACGGAGAGCTGGTAGTCCTCGAAGCGCGAACCGGCGACGGCCTTCAGCCGCGGCACGAGCGGGACCGTGGCGCCGAGGTAGGCGGCGCGGATGTCGCGCGCGGCGGAGGCCTGGGTCGAGAACGAGTTCATCGGCGTCGTCGAATTCGACACCAGCTCGTCGTAGAGCCCGTTTGGCGTCGCGTTGCTCAGCGTCGTGGTGGGATTGGAAAAGAAGATCGCGTCGCCCTGCACGTCGCGCGTGGTCGACTCGGCGGCGGCGCCGGCCTTGAATACCGACTCGTTCTCCCCCCAAAGCGTGCGCGGCAGGCTGAAATCGAGACGACCCGAGTCCTGCGTCTCCTCGTTGTCGGCCCAGACGATCGAGAGCGGGTCGGGGGCGTCGTTGCTGCCCAGCAACTCGTAGCTCGCAAAGGGGTCGCTCAAGGGCGTCGCGAAGGTGGCCTCGATCAAGGGCGACTCCTTCTGGTAGGTCCCGGCGTGCTGGACCGCCCACGAGACGCCGAGGTCGGCGGCGTCGGGGAGCTTGTGCGTGCCGCCGAGCTGGAGGTCGCTCAGGTTACGCTCGCGGTAGTATTCGTAGGTCTTGAACCAGGCCCGTTCCTCGGCTCCGGAGAAGCCGGCATAACCGTCCTGCGTGGCGAGGTTCAGATTCTCGTCGATGACGATGCGGTTCTGGTTGAACTGCGAGACGTCGACGCCGCTCTGCACGAAGAGCCCGTTCAGCTTGATCTCGTGCTCGGGCGAAAATCGGTAGGTGACGGCGGCGTTCGCGCCGAGGATCGACTCGGTCTCGGATTCCCGGGAGTCGAAGAGGACGCCGCGCGCGAGCGGAATCGATGGGTCCTCGAAGCCGCTCGGCGATCCCGGCGATCCGCCCGAGGCCTGGGTGCCGGGACTGACGGAGAAGGCCTGGCGCGTGACGGATTTCGCCTTCGTGCCCGTCTCGTTCATCACGCCAAAGGACACGCCGAGCTTATCGTCGTCGTGCGTGGTGAAGCTGCGCGCATACTCCAGGCTGAACTCGTTGCCGAGCGGGAAGCGATCGCGCGCGGTCGGGATGTATTGCCAGCCGATGCGGCGCTCGCCGGACGCGGGGCGGGCGTCGGAGCCGAAACCGGCGCGCTCCTTCAACGAATCGCCCACCTCGTAGTCGGGACCACCGTCGAGGGCGTTGGAGTTGAACTTCACTCCGCCGCCCACCTTGATGATCTGCTCCTCGGGCAGCGCGCTGGTGAGGATGTTCAAGTTGCCGCCGCCGGACTCCGCCCAGAGATCGGACGAATAGGTTTTTGAGACGACGATGGAACCGACGGCGTTGGAGGGCAGCAGGTCGAGCTGCACCGCCTGTTTCTCGGGATCCGGGCTGGGCAGCTTCAGCCCCTCGAGCGTGGTGCTGAGGTAGCGATCGCTCAGGCCGCGGACGACCGCGAACTGGCCGCCGGCGACGGACACGCCGGGAATGCGGATGACCGCCTCGGCGAGATCGCCGGCGGAGAATTTCGCGAGCTGCTCCGCGCTGAGAAAATCGATCGCGACGTCGGCCTTGAGGCGGACACTTTGCAGGTCGCTCGCCGAACCCCGGACAACGTCGGACTGGACGCGCAACGCGTCGAGCGTCACGACCTCGTCATCGATCGGGGCAAGCTTCGCGTCGGGAAGCGGGAGCCGTCCCTCCGGCGCGACCGCCACCGGTCCGAGGCTTTGGTCGGAGTAGCCCGTTCGTTTGAACGTGAACAGCCGATCTCCTCCGGCGACCTCGACGGAGAACTGGCCGTTGTCATCGGTGACGATGCCGGCGGGCTCCCCGTCGACGCGCACCTCGACACCCGCGAGTGGAAACCCGCTGCCCGATTCGAGAACCCGGCCAACCACGGTCGTGGCGCGGGCGAAAGGAGAGCATGTGACAAGGACCGCCGCCGAAGCGACGACGCAAAAGGAGCGTGAGGGGAAGCGATGCATGGCGAAGCGCGGGAGGCCAGCGAGCGCTCCGGTGCCCGCAAAGGGAAAGTCCCCCACCCCGCCAAGTATCACCCCCGCGTCACAATCGTAACCGGTGCGTCACGACCGCATCGGCCCGAAGCCAAATAAATGAAAAGACCGCCCGAACTTCGGGCGGTCTGAAACCGGGAAGGAAAAGCGAAAAAAGACGGGTCAGAGACCGAGGGCCTTCTGTCGGTAATGCTCGTCCGGCCGGCCGGCGATGCGCTCGACTTGCTCGGGCGTAAGAAAAATAGGCTCCGCTCCGCCAGAAGAGGCGGCGGCGCCGACAAAGATCTCGGCGGCCTTCACCGCCATGAGCGTGGCGGCGAGCACCGCCTCGGGCGTGGCGCCGAGCGCGATGAGACCGTGATTTTCCAACAGGATCACGCGCGGCGGACGCGAGAGGCGGCGAATGTAGTCCTCGGTCGCGGAGCGAATCGCCTGCGAGAGCTTCAGTCCGGGATCGGTGTAGGGAACGAAAACGCTCTCAACGCCGCAGCACACGATTTCGTCGGGGAAGAGCCGGCGCCGCGCGAAGGTGCGCGCATGCTTCGAGCAGAGGAGCTGGTTGACCGCGATCGGGTGCGTGTGGCCGACGTAGTTCACGCCGGGCAGCGTGAGCAGGTAGGCGTGGAAGATCGCCTCGACCGAGGGTTTTTTCATCTCGGTCGAAACGCGCGCGGAGAAAAGCGCCTCGTCCACGGCGGCGTCGCTCATGCTCTCGGCGGAGAGGAGCGGGATGAGTTTATCGAAGCGGCAAGTCGCGGTGCCGGGCGCGGAGAGCGTGGCGAGGTTCGAGCCGGAGGCCTTCACGGTGAAGGTCTCGGCGTCGTGGCGCATGGAGGTGTTTCCCTCGCCAAGGATGGCGAGGCGGCGCTCTTCGCGGCCGAGTTGATGGGAAAGGTTCAGGAGGGAATCGAGAGACATTGGGAGCGAGGAGCAGGGAGCGGGGAGCGAGGAGCCTGAAAAGATCAGACCGATCCGTCGGAGCTGACAGATCGGTCCGATCTGGAGCCAATCTTCAGAACGCTTTGCCGTCGGCCTTGGTGCCGCAGAGCGCGACCTCGATGCCGAGTTCGGCGGCGAGCGCGGCCTTGGTGTAGAGCGCGAGGTCGGCTTCCTTCGCGCTGTTGGCGTAGGCGACCTGGATGTGGTTGCTCTTGTGGCGGGCCATCATCTGGTCCCGCGTCACGCCATAGGTGACCGCGTGCATGATCGGCCACTGGTAGGTGGTCTCTTTCCAACGACGCTCGGTCTCTTCCTGCGGCAGGCTGATAACCTTGGCGCGACCGAGGTCCATTTTGAGTTTTCCGTTCTCCACGAAGACGCGGCTCCACACGATCTCGCCGGTCTTGGCGATGCCGCGGAGGGTGCCGCCGCCGAGCTTGAAATACATCGCGGGCTGGCGGTGCGAATCCGAGCCGGCCCAGCCGTCGATGTGGTGGTCGGCGGGCGCGCTGCCGGAGATGAGGAACACCCAAACGTATTCGTCGGTGGTGCCGGACTTGTCCCAATCACCCCAGCGGAGATCGTGGAGGGTGTTGGCGCGCGGCTGGCCGAGAGCCTTGTGCACGCGATCGGTGAAGAGCCCGTCGAGGCCGGCGCATTCGTCGACCTCGTTGAAGTGCGGGATCGGCTCGCCGCCGCGGATGACGGTGCCGTCGGCGCGTTTGACCGGCGGACGCTCGGTGGAGTTGAGCGTGCCTTCGACGAGGTCGGAGGCGGGCAGGAGGTCCTTGAGTCCCTGCTGGTATTGGATGCCGATGGTCTCGCAGCCGAACTCGTCGGCGATGCGGACCGCGGCGATGTAGGTTTTGCACTGCAGGAGCACCTGGCGCTCGGTCAACTCGGTGGCCTCGTCGGTGCCGAAGTGGAACTTGAGGCCCTTCTTCTTATACCAATCGAAAACTTCCTTCGCCTCGGCGTCGGAGACCTGGGTGGCGGCGTAGTAGAGGGCGGACTGGGAGAGGCGCTCCTTGAAGACACCGGTCGGAAAGAGGAGCTCGTCGGGGATGATGGCGTTATACATGCCCATGCAGCCTTCGTCGAAGACGCCCATGATGGACTTCTTCACGCGAAGATCCTCGGCGATCTTCGCGGCGGTGGCGCGGGCCTTCGGGGGAACCGCGGCCTTGGCGAGGGGTTTCACATGGGCGGTCTTATGCTTCACCACGCCGCCCTTCAGCCAGGTCTCGAGCCCGCCGAGGAAGAGCGCGTCGTCGAAGTTTTCGCTCCAGAGCGTGGAGTATTTGACGCCGGCCTTGGTGAGCGAGCCGTTGAGGTTGAGCATGCCGACGAGGCCGGGCCAGGTGCCGGACCAGTTGGCG
>CAMLNJ010000115.1 GCA_946481225.1 uncultured Verrucomicrobiota bacterium
GAAATACTCGCCGATGCGCGCGCCGGGATGGATGTCGGTGCCGGTGCGTTCGTGTGCATACTCGGTGATCATCCGAGGCAGGAGCGGCACGCCGAGGCGGTAGAGCTCGTGGGCGAAGCGCTGGAGGGAGATGACGAGGACGCAGGGGTAGGCGAGGATGATCTCCTCGACGTGGCGCGTCGCGGGGTCGCCGGCGTAGGCGGCCTGCACGTCGGTCTGAACGATGCGGCGCAACTCCGGCAGGCGGGCGAGGACGGCGTCGGCGATCTCGGCGGCGCGCGCGGACGCCGACTCGGAGTCGGCGGCGGTTTTCGGGTCGGCGGCGGCGCGGGCGAAGCGGAGGGATTTCTCGAGGTCGTTGCGCAGGCGCTCGTGCATCGAGACGAGCCGGCGGCGCGTGTGCTCCCGGACGGCGTCGCGTGTGAGCGGCTCCGTCTCGAAGTAGCCCGGGAAGAGGAGGTGCATGACATCGGTGGCGAGCCGATTGACGGAGGCCTCCGAGGGGAGGTTGGCGCCGTCGAGATGATTGATGCCGCCTTCGGTCTCGTAGGAGCGAAGGAGGGCCTGGAGGGTGTCGTCGAACGTCATGCGGGCGGCGCCGTGGGCGCTTGTCCGGGACCGTCCGGGGCAAGCGCCGGTGGGTCAAAACCGATTTTTAAATTCCTTAATTTTCGGGCTTGTCAGACGGGAACTCGTTTGTCTCCCTCCGCCTTCCTCTTTGTCAGTCCGTCAGTCGGTCAGTCTTTGCTCAGGTGGTGGAATTGGTAGACACACACGTTTGAGGGGCGTGTGCCGTGAGGCGTGCAGGTTCGAGTCCTGTCCTGAGCACCAATTTTCAAAAGGCCCGGATCGCGAAACGCGGTCCGGGTTTTTTGTTTCATCGCGCGAGAGGGCGCGGTAGCGCTGACCGATGCTTCCCACCCACCAGGGTTCCGTTCGTCTGTTTCGTCTGTTCCGCATCGACGTGTTCCTGCACTGGTCGTGGTTCGTGGTCGCTTTCTACACGTTGAGCTCGCGAGGCGACGAATACGCCTCGCCCGCGTGGAACGCGGCGGAATACCTCGCGCTGTTCCTGATCGTGCTGATGCACGAGTTCGGCCATTCCCTGGCCTGCCGGCAGACCGGCGGCGTGTCGGAGCAGATCGTGCTCTGGCCCTTGGGCGGCGTGGCCTATGTGGCGCCGCCGCAGCGCCCGGGCGCGCAGTTGTGGAGCATCGCGGCGGGGCCCTTGGTCAACGTGGTTCTTGCGCCGGTTCTTTTCGTGGCGCTCCGCATCCTTGATCGCCAAGGCCTGTGGGATTCGCAGCCCGACCTGATGGAGTGCCTCTGGACGATCAACTGGATCAACGCCGGCCTGCTCGTGTTCAATTTGTTGCCGATCTACCCCCTCGACGGCGGGCAGATCCTGCGTTCGGTCCTGTGGTTTTTCATGGGACCGGCGACCAGCCTGCTGGTGGCGACGGTTCTCGGGTTTTTGGGCGGCGCGGCCTTGGCGGCGTATGGGTTGTGGGCCGGCGCGACATGGACGGTGATCCTGGCCGGCTTTCTTCTTTTTAACTGCTGGCGTTCCTTTCAATTTGCCCGCGCGTGGCGGTCGCATCTCGCGAGTCAGCCGATTCCGCCCTCGCAGCCGTAGATAGGTGGAGTCCGTTTTGTCTCATGCGGTTTGCGACCGCGCGTGAACCGCAAAGAAAAGGCGGCCTCATCGGATGAGGCCGCCTTAGTGCGAAGTTCTGGAGTGTCGCTGGAAAAAGACCGATATCAGATCAGGTAAAGTCCGGCCTTAATGTTGTTTTTACACAAGCTTATAATTGAGGGGCGCACCCTAGTAAGGTGGCGGAGGCGAGGAGGCACTGACCGCCGAAAACGGATCATGGCGCGGTGTGGCAGGCGGCGGTTGCGTCGGAGGCGGGTTTGCCTTGAGTCGCGGGCGTGATCGCCTCCGTCGCCTTTCATAACTTCAAGGCCCTGCGTTCCGCGCGCATCGAGCTGGGGCCCTTCAACTTGATGATCGGCCCGAACGGTTCCGGGAAAACCAGCCTGATCCAGGCCTTGCTGCGTCTCCGCACGCTGGCGCGGCTGCCTTTGCGGGAGCCGGTGCCGGAGGGGGATCGGATGCCGGACGCGGCGGAGATCGTCTTCGGCTTTTCCCCTCCGCACGACGGACTGGAGGCGACGCTCGGCTGCGTGAGCGAAAGCGTCTGCGATCTGCTGCAGGTCGTCCCGCTCCCGCGCGGCGAGGGCGCCGACGACTGGCCCGGCCTGCGGGAGAAGATCCTCGGCGTGCGCGCCTACGCCTTCGACCACTTCGCGATCGCGAGGCCGGTGTATCCGGTATCCTCCGACGAGCTGGCAGCCGACGGGGGCAATCTCGCCGCGCGTCTCGCCGCGCTGCGGGAGCGCGCCCCGGAGGCCTACGCCGGGCTGCGCGAGGAGCTGCTGCGCCTGTTTCCTGAGTATCGTGAACTGGTGCCGATGCCGGCGCAGGGCACCTTCGCGCTCGAGCTCGCGGACGTCTCGGAGCGCGCGCTCGTGGCCCCGGCCGATCTCTCGCAGGGGACGCTCTACACGCTGGCCTTGCTCGCGCTCGCCTACGATCCGTCTCCTCCCTCGGTGTTGTGTCTGGAGGAGCTCGACCGGGGCATCCATCCGCGCCTGCTGCGCGAGGTGCGCGACATCCTCTACCGGCTCAGTTTTCCCGCCGATCGCGGTCTGGCGCGTCCCGCCACGCAGGTGATCGCCACGACGCATTCGCCGCTTCTGCTCGATCTGTTCCGCGATCATCCCGAGGAGGTGGTGATCGCGGAGAAAAGCGGTCGCGAGGCCACTTTCTCCCGTCTCTCGGACCGGCCCGATCTGGCGGACTTGCTCGCGGAGGGCGGAAGCCTCGGCGACCTGTGGTATTCCGGCGTTCTTGGCGGCGTTCCGACGGATTGAACGCGATGGTCCCCCCGACGCTTTTCGATCCCCACGCGACGCCGCGCCGTCTCCTGCGCGTCGCGTTGCTGGGCGAGTCGCTCGTTGACGAGTCGGCGATGGCCATCCTGACCGAGGCCGCGCTCGGGCGACCCTTCACGCGCGTGCAGCCGAATCTCCGGGCCCGTGGCTGGCCCTCGGTGTTGCAGATCCTGCCGGCGATCGCCCGGCATCTGCATTTCAACACCGACGCCGACGGCCTCGTGGTGCTGGTGGACGCCGACGACAGCGAGCCGCACACGGCGGCGCACGAGGCGCCGGATTATTTTCATCCTCGCTGCAGGCTCTGTCAGTTGCGCGCGACTTTTCGGCGGGCGACCAAAAACCTTCCGCTTGCGCGCGGGCGTTCGCGAGTCTTGCGGGCGGCGGGGCTCGCCGTGCCGGCGGCGGAGGCCTGGTATCTGTGCGGGCGCGACGATCAAGTGGGCGAGGCGGCCTGGATGGCGGAGCGGGAGGCCGGGCGGACGCCCTACACGCGCCGCGAGCTGAAGCTGCGGGTTTATGGCACCGAGCGTCCGACCTTGCCGCAGGCCGTGGCGCACGCGACCGCGGCGGCGATCAGGCACGCGCGCGACCTGCGCCGTCTGGAAAACGATTTTCCCGGCTTCGCCGCGATGGCGGACGATTTGCGAGGCTGGGATCGTTTGCTTGCCCTTGCGTCTGGGGCGGCGGAGCCGGGAAAGGTGTAATCCACGGTCGGTTATGGGGTAATCGCTCCCCGTTAAAAAAATGAGAAATCCCCGGGCGCCTCTGGGGCGGGGCCCGGCTGGGGAGGAAAGTCCGGCTGAAGTAGCGTGGGCGGTCCGCGACTTTCCCGGCCGCGGCGAAAAAACCGTCCCACATCCCGACAATGAAATCCCTCCTCCTAGGACTATTCAGCGGACTAGCCCTTATGGGCTCCGCTCAAACCGTCGCCGCGGCTCCCGTGGCGACCAGCAATGGCGAATACAGCATCGAATACCTCGGCCAGACGCCGAATGGCGGGCTGGTCGATGTCTCCTGGCAGATCTGCAAGCTGACAGAGGCGGCGCCCGGCCTCAATCATGTGACGTTCGCGCTCGATTTTTCCGAGTGCGCGCCGGGCGTGCCGCTCGACGACTTCGTGGTCGGCGGCACGGTGACCTCGGCCGGCACGACGGAGGTGAACGTGCTCCTTTTCTGGGTCGATCCCGACACCACCCTCGAGGGCGTCAGTTTCACCGGCCTGCAATGGCTCCCCGACACGGCGGGCTCCTGCTACGTCTTCACGCTCACGCTTGATCCCAGTCTGCTGCCCGCCGACCACACCTTCGGCGCCGGTCCCGTCGACTTTGCCACCCGTGCCGGGACGCAATCCTTGCTTTGTCCGCAAGGCGGCACGCCCGGTTTCGCGACGGTGCTGGGTCCGGTTTGCGAGGAGATCCCCGATGAGCCGGGCAACGAGGGCCTCACCCCGGGCTATTGGAAAAATCATGTCTCCGCCTGGGCCGCTCCCTACACCGCCGGCACCACGCTTGCGCAGGCGGGCTTCACCGGGGGCCTGTTCCAAAGCACCACGCTCCTGGCCGCGCTCCAAGGGGGCGGCGGTCCCGGCCTCTCGGGCGCGCAAAAGATCCTCTATCGCGCCGCCGTCGCCGCGCTGTTGAACGCCGCCAGCGCCGACGTCGACTACCCGCTGACCGTCGCGCAGGTGCTCGCGCAGACCAACGCCGCCGTGGCGACGGGGGACCGCGACACGATCCTCGCGCTGGCCGCGACCTTGGACGGCTACAACAACCTCGGGACCTGACCGCAGGCATCCCGCCCGGCGCGCCATCCCCTCGCGCCGCGCTTCCCCACGAGCCCCGCCGACGCCGGCGGGGCTTTGTCGTGCCCAGGTAAAGTGTAATCAACAGTTGACATGTAAACGATCCTGCGTGGTGCTTTCCTCATGCCCTCGGAAGTCGCCCCCGTTTTGATCCATGAAATCGTCTCCACGGCGGATCTTTTCCTGCGGGAAAGCACCCGCCTCTTTCGTCCGCAGGGGCTGACGGCGGCGCAGTTCAACGTGCTAAACATCCTGGCGGGGCCCAAGGCGGAGCGCGGCCTGAGCCAGCGTGAGCTCGCCGACCAATTGGTGGTGGATCGCAGCAACGTCACCGGGCTGGTTGATCGCATGGAGAAGGCGGGTTGGGTGCGGCGCGCGGATGATCCTGCGGATCGCCGGGTGTATCGGGTGCAACTCACCGCGGCGGGCCGGAAGCTTTGGCAGAAAGTGGCGCCGGCCTATGCGGATGTCGTGCGCCAGGTGACGGCCCGGCTGGGCGAGCGCCAGATGCGCGATGCGGTGGCGCTGCTCGGGACGCTGCGCGAAGACGCGACGCGCTGGATGTCGCCGGACGCCGGCTAAGATCTCCGCGGGCGCGGGCGGCTCCCGTGCATGCCCGGCTCGCGTGCCATAACAAATTCTTTCTCCATCGCTTCCCTGTCTTATGAGCGCCCAATACGCCCCTTGGATCATCGCCGCGCCGGTCCGTTTCATCGGCCGTTGCCTTTATCGCGTTCGCGCGCTGGGCGCCGGGCGCCTGCCGGAGAAGGGCGGGGCCCTGCTGGTGGCGAACCATCTTTCCTACGCCGACGTGCTGGTGCTGCAGCTCGCGTGTCCGCGGCCGATCCGTTTCGTGGGGCACGAGTCGTTGCCGAAAATCTCGTGGTTTTTCCGGCTGGTGTTCCGGCTGACGGGGACGATCCCCGTTTCGCCGGAAAACGCGCTGGCGACGACGCGCCGCGTCGGGGCGTGCCTGGAGCGCGGCGAGCTGGTGCTGATTTTCCCGGAAGGCGCGATCTCGCGCACGGGGCAGCTCATGAAGATCCAGCGCGGTTTCGAGCTGATGGCGAAACGCGCCCGCGTGCCGGTGGTGCCGGTGTTTCACGACGGCCTGTGGGGCTCGGTTTTTTCGTTCTCGAACCACCGCTATCTGGTGAAATGGCCGCGCGTGATGCCCACGCCGGTCTGCGTGGCGTGGGGGGAGCCGATCCCGGCGGATCGGGCGGATGCGACGACGGTGCGGCGCGCCTTGCTCGACCTGGGGCACCAGGCGTTCGAGGAACGGCCTCATTTGAAGCGCCACGTCGGGCGCGAAGTGGTGAGGGCGTTGTGCCGGCGGCCGGGCAAGGTGGAGATCGTGGATCGGACGGCGGCGCGGCGCGAGCTGACGGCGGCGCAACTGGTCGCGGCGGCGGCGACGCTTGGGCTGCATCTGCGGCGCACCGTGGAGGAGCCGCGCGTGGGCATCGTGCTGCCGCCGGGCGCGGGCGCGACGATCGCGAACCTCGCCGCGCTCATCGCGGGCAAGACGCCGGTCAACCTGAACTTCACCGCCGGCCGTTCCGCCCTGGAGCCGAGCCTGCGTCTGGCGGGCATCCACACGGTGCTGAGCGCGGACGCGTTGAAGACGAAGGTGGCGGATTTTCCCTGGCCGGAGGACACGCGCGACCTTGCGGCGACGATGAAGGCGGCGGGTGGCAAGCGCGCGATGTTGCCCTGGTTGCTCGCGGCGTGGGTGCTGCCGAACCAATGGACGGCCTCGCTGCTGGGCTTGCCGAAGACTGGCGACCGCGCGGAGGCGGGGCTCCTGTTCACGAGCGGCAGTTCGGGCGAGCCGAAGGGCGTGGTGCTCAGCCACCGTAATCTGCTCGGCAACTGCTGGCAGATTTCGTCGCTCTCGATCCTGCCGGCGGAGGCGAAGATGCTGGCCTGCCTGCCGGTGTTCCACAGCTTCGGCTTCACGGTGGGCGTCTGGTATCCGCTCCTGCGCGGCTGCCGCGTGGTGACGGTGCCGAGCCCGCTCGACACCCGGAGGATCATCGACGCGATCCGCGAGGAGCGATGCACGGTGTGGTTCGCGGCGCCGACCTTCGCGCGGCCGGTGTTGAAGAAGGCGGAGCGCGCGGACCTGCGGACATTGAGCGTCCTGGCGACGGGCGCGGAGAAGCTGCCGGACGATCTGGCGGAGTTTGCGCGCGAGAAATTTCATCTCGAGATCATGCAGGGCTACGGCCTGACGGAGACGACGCCGGTGGTGGGCGTGAACCAGCCGAACCCGCCGGTGATCACGGCGACGGGCGAGGCGCAGATCGGGAATCGCCCCGGCTCGATCGGGCGCCTGCTGCCGGGCATGACGACGCGCGTGGTCGATCCCGATACGATGGAGCCGCGGGCGGAGACGGAAACGGGGCTGGTGTTGCTTCGTGGACCGAACGTCTTCGCCGGCTATCTCGACAGCCCGGAGAGGACGGCGGCGGCGTTCCACGACGGCTGGTTCGTGACCGGCGACCTCGGGCGCTTCGACGAGGACGGGTTTCTGTTCATCGAAGGGCGGCTTTCGCGCTTCTCGAAGATAGGCGGCGAGATGGTGCCGCACGGCACGGTGGAGCAGAAGCTGATCGAGGTCTTCGGGCTGGCCGGCGCGGACGGCTACGTGGTCTTCGTGGCCGGCCTGCCCGACCCGATGAAGGGCGAACAGCTCGTGCTCCTGACGACCCGGCCCGAGCTGACGGCCGACGCGGTGCGGGAGAAATTGGCCGCGGCGGGCGTGACGAACTTGTGGATACCGAAGATGGTCAGGCGAGTCGACGCGATCCCGGTGTTAGGCACGGGCAAGCTGGACCTGAAGGCGGCGAAGGCGCTGGCGACGGGCGCCTGAGACCATGAGAATCGATTGTCATGTGCATGCGGTGGGCACCGGGTTCGAGGGCTCGGGCTGCTGGTATCGGCCCAAGGGACTGACCCGGATCGGCGCGCCTTTTTTGCTGCGCTCGATGGGGCTGCCGATGTCGGCGCTGCGCGAGGATTTCGAGGCGGTCTACACGGCGGCGCTGTTGCGGCAGATTCGCGAGGCGGGACTCGATGCGGCGGTCTTGTTGGCGCATGAGCAGGCTTATCGCGAAGACGGAACGGTGATCGAGGGCTGCGGGTCCTTTTACGTGCCGAACGACCATGTGCTCGGGCTGGCGCGGAAGCACCGGGAGTTTTTGGCGGCGGTGTCGATCCATCCGGCGCGGAGGGATGCGATGGAGGAGCTGGAGCGCTGTCTCGAGGCCGGGGCGGTGATGCTGAAGTGCCTGCCGAACGTGCAGAACATGGATTGGAACGA
>CAMLNJ010000116.1 GCA_946481225.1 uncultured Verrucomicrobiota bacterium
AAGAGCGGCGGGCTCTCCGTCGCCCTGCCCTCGACCCGCACAAGCGAGCCTCGCGACCCCGGCACCTCCGTCACCCTTTCCATTCGCGAGGACGGCACCCTCGGCTGGGACAAGGAGCTCATCACCCTCGACCAGTTCCTCGTGCGTCTGCAGGCCTATAAGCAAACCCAGCCCGACGGCCGTATACTCATCAACGGCGACGAGAACGCCCTCTTCCAGCAAGTCCGCTACGTCGTCGACGAGGTTCGCAAAGCCGGCATCCGCAAGGTTCTCATCGAAACCCGCATCCGCCCCGCCGACTAAACATCCCCGCTTCGCCCTCAGTCCTTCAGGCTCCCCGCACCTCGCTCCCTGCTCCCCGCTCAGATGTCCTCGATTTTCGGCAGTCCCATCCGCTTGGCCCCGGCAAAAAAGGCGCGCATCGAGATCATCCCCCTGATCGACGTGATCTTCTTCCTGCTCGCGACCTTCGTCCTCTTCACCCTCTCGCTGAACAAGATCCAGTCGGTCCCGGTCGACCTCCCCCCGGCCGGCGCGAACGCCGCCAAACCCGACGAGGACAACTCCGTGGTCATCCAGCTTTCCGAAGCCGACTCCGCGTTCTGGAACAAAGAGCCCGTCTCCCTCTTCGAAATCGCCCCCCGTCTCGCGCACTACAAGGCCAGCACGTCCGCACCCAAGGTTCTCGTCACCGGTGACGACCGCGCCCGCTTTGGCAACGTCATCCGCGTCCTCGACGAGGTCCGCCTCGCCGGCATCCCGACGGTCACCATCGAGACCGCCTACCGCCCCTCCGGCCGCTGAAGCGTATTCGTCGCCTCCCTACGATAAAATGAACCGGAACGTCCTCGTCGCCGCCTTTCTGTCTCTTCTGCTCCATGCGGGCGTCGCCCTTGGCGGGAGGTTCTTCCGGGAAAAGCCCGTCGCGCCCGCCGCCGCCGAGCCGCCCACGATCACGCTCGACTTGCCGCCTCCGCCCGAGCCCGAGGAACCCGAGGTTTTCGAAAACACTCTCGCCGAGGCGCCCGCCTCGGGCGCCGATCTCGCTCCGCCGATGCTGAACGACACGCCTTCCGCGCAGATCGATTCTCCTTTTGTCCAGCCCTTCCAGGCTCCGCCTCCGGCCGATCTGGTCCGTTCCGCGGGCAGTTCGTTCCGGCTCCCGACGGCCCCGCCGCGTCCCGGCTCCGGCGGGACCGGCCTCGGCAAGGTATTCAACCTCGGCGACCTCGACGAGAAGCTGGAGCCGCGCGTCCGTCCCGCGCCCGTTTATCCCTTCGAGATGCGCCGAGCCGGCCTCACGGGGGAGGTGACGCTCGAGTTCGTCGTGGACCTGCAGGGTAACGTGCGAGATCCGGTCATCGTCCATTCCACCCATCCCGGCTTCGAGCAGCCCGCCCTAGACGCCGTGCGACGCTGGAAGTTCAAGCCGGGAAAAAAAGCCGGCGTCGCGGTCAGCACCCGCGCCCGGCAGACCATGCCCTTTGGCCTCGACTAAGCCATGACCCTCTCCGCCCGCCGTCTTTTCGCCTCCGCCGCCCTGGGCCTCGCCTGCGCGCTCGTCGCGCCCGCCGCGCGCTCCCAGGGCTCCGTCGAGCCGCCGAAAAAGGAGATCTCCGAAGCCGCCTCGGCCGGCTTCGCGAAGCTCCAGCCTCTCCTCGACGCGAAAAATTACCCCGCGGTCCTCGCGCTCGCGGACCAGCTTCTTGGCGCCGCGTCGCCCCGCAGTTACGACGCCTACCTCCTGCTCCAGCTTCAGGCGCAGGTTTTCCTCGACCAGAACAAGCTCGTCGCGGCCATCGAGCCGCTTGAGCGAGCCCACGCTCTCGCGGAGGCCAATCCCAACTTCTACGAACAGTCCGCGCATCTCGGGCGCCTGCATCTCCTCGCCCAGTTGCACTACCAGGCCGGCGTCGAGCAAAAGGCGGCCCAAGACCGTCGCCTGGCTTTCGAGCAGTCGCGCGCCCGCCTCGTTCGTTGGTTCGCGCTATCCCCGATGCCATCCGCCGAGGTCCGGTCGTTCGCCGCCTCGGTTCTCTACAGCCTCGCGACGCTCGATGCCGCCAAGCCCGACGCCGCCCTGCTTCGCGAGGCCGCCGCACATGCCCGCGAGGCGCTCGTGCTCGCGACCAAGCCCGACGGCCACGCCCGTCAGCTTCTCGTCGCCTGCCTCCTTGGGCTCGGGGAGAACCTCCTCGCCGCCGAGCAGCTCGAGGTGCTGGCGGTCGCCGACCCGAAAAACGCCTCCGTTTGGTCGCAGCTTCAGGCGTTTTATCTCAACGCCGCGGCCGACGCCAAGGACCCCGCCGAGGCCAGGCGCCTGAACATCCGCGTTCTCCTCACGCTCGATCGGGTCGGGGAGGCCGGGCTTCCCCTGTCGCCAAAAGATCACTACGCCCGGGTCGCCATCCACTTCAACCTCGGCCAGTTCGCCCGCGCCGCCGAGCTGCTCGAGGCCGGTCTGGCCGACGGCACGATGGAAAATTCCCGGCGGAACTGGGAACTCCTCGCCTCCGCCCACCGGGAAACCGGCCGCGAGGATCGCTCGCTCGACGTCCTCGGCCGCGCCGTGGCGCGTCTTCCGGCGGACGGCGGCCTCGAGTTCTCGCTTGCGCGCTCCCTCTACGAGGCCGGGCGTCCGGCCGACGCCTACGAGCGCGGCCGTTCCGCCCTCGCCAAGCCCGGCTTGGAAAAGCCCGGCCAGGCGCGCCTCTACCTCGCCTTTCTCGCCTACGAGCTTCAGCGCTACGACGAGGCGTCGAGCTGGATCGCCGCGGCCCGCGCCGACGGCGAGGTTCCGGCCTCCTCGATCGATCCTCTTGAGCGGGCCATCGCCGACGCCCTCGCCCATCGCGGGACATCCAAAACATCCTGACCGCGCGCCCGCCTTCGTCCGCCATTCCTTCGGTTCCGACCAATGAACAAAGTCTATTTCATCGGCCCCATCGCCGCCCTCTGCCTCTTCATCGGCGTCTATTCCGTCCACCGCGGAGATTTTGAGGAGCGCGAGGCCGCCAAAGTCGCCGCGGTCGCCGCCGCCAAGGATGCGAGGCTCGAGGCCGAGCGCGCGGCGCAGAAGGCCGCCATGGCCGAGGCGATCCAAGCCGCCGAGCGTCGCAATGTCGAGAAAGCCGCCAAGGAGGCCGCGGAGAAGGCCGAGCGCGAGGTCCGTCAGGTCGCCGTCGATGCCCGCGACAAAGCCTATCGCGAGCAGGAAAAACTCGCGCGCCAGATCGAGCGTTTGAAGAAGGACATCGAGGCCGAGCAGGCCGCGATCACTAAGATCGCCGCCGAGCGCCGGGCGACGGATTCGGAGCAGGCCTTTCTCCGGGACTTCGTCGCCAAGGCCCAGGCGAACGTGCAGGCCCTCCAGGCCTTGCTGATCAAGCTCGACGCTCCCGCCTCCGCGCCCGTTCCGGCCTCTTCCTCCGCCACCAGATAGATAGGTCGTCCTCTTGCGGGCGCCTCCGCGCTCCCTCTTTTCCGTTTCCCTTCCGCCGCGCCTTCGCTCCGCCGCCATGAACAAACTCTACTTTCTCGTTCCCGCCCTGCTCCTCGCCATCTTCGGTGGCCTGTATGTGGCGCATACCAAGGACGCCGCCGCGAAGGCCGGCCTCCTCGCGGCCGAGGCGGCCAAGAAGGCCGAGGCCGAAAAAGCCAAAAAAGCCGAGGCCGAGCGCGAGGCCAAAGAGGACGCCGACAAGCGAACCGCCGAGCGCCTCGCCGAGGAGAAGCGCCGGGAGGACGAGAAGCGCGCCAAGTGGGAGGCCGTCGGCAGGCAGATCGCCGCCGACACCGCGACCTACCAAGCGCAGGCCGGGAAAAACGCTGCCGAGGTCAAAGCCCTCGAGGCGAAGCTTGCCGCGCTGCGCGCGGAAAAGAATCAGGCGAGCCAGGCCGCGTTCGACGCGGCCAAGGATGTCGAGGCCGCGCGCATTCAGAAGCGCAACGCCGAGCTGGAGATCCAGCGCCTCGTCGAGGCTGTGGCGCGCAGGGCCGGCACCACGCTCGGCCCCGTTGCCGCCACGCCTTGAACGGCCGCGCGTGGAGTGGAGATGGCGCGGCAAAATGGCCTGGTGGAACGGCGGAGCCGTTTCGCCTGGGTCCGCGCTTGCGGCCGGGCGCGCGCCGCCTTTCATCCGGGGCCGACGCAATGCCGCCCGGAATGATCCAAGGTTTTCTGGATTTTCTCGCGACGACGGACGCCTTGCCCGCGCCGCCGCCGGCTTCCGTCTCGCCCGTTTTCCCGGCGCGAGACACCGTGCCCGGTTACGCGCGTTCCGACGAGGACGAGGCCGAATTGCCTGACGTGGTCTTCGAGCGCAGCGCCCGCGCCGAACGTTACCGCCTCACTTTGCGCAAGGACGGCGTCGCCGTCGCCACGATCCCCCCGCGCGGCTCGGAACGCGAAGCCCGCGTTTTCGTCGAGCAGCACCGCGATTGGCTGGAGCGCGCCCGCGCCCGCCAGCGCGCCAAGCCCCGCGCCGCCTCCGTCTGGACGCTTGGCACCCACGTGTTGTGGCGTGGCGAACTCGTCGAGGTGCGCAAGGCCGCCGAAGGCGAGCGCCCGGCCGTGTGCGTCGCGGCCGACGTCTTTCGCGTGCCGCGGTTCGACGGCGACCTGCGGCCGACGCTCGAAGCGCATTTCCTCCGCCGCGCCAAGATCGAGCTGCCCGCCCGCACCTGGGAACTCGCCGCGGAGACGCGCATGGGCGTGAAGGAGGTCGCGGTGCGCAACCAGCGCACGCGCTGGGGTTCCTGCACCACGGGCGGCGTCATTTCGCTCAACTGGCGGCTCATCCAGGCGCCCGACCTCGTGCGCGACTACGTGATTTACCACGAGCTCATGCATCTGAAGGAGATGAACCACTCGGACCGCTTTTGGCGCCGCGTGGAGGAAGTTTGCCCCGCCTGGCGCGAGGCCGAGGGCTGGCTGAAGCGCAACGGCTCCATGCTCGGGCTTTGAGGGGGCTCGCCGCCCGGCCCGAACAGGCGTCGGATCGCGCGGGACGAAACTCGCGCGCCATTCGCCAAAAACCGCCGCGCCTGGTCGCGGCGGCGCCGGCATACTGCACGCCTCATGGATGTGTCGGAAAGCCCCCGCGAATCTCGTCGCGAGGCCGTGTTGGCCTCGCTCGCCTTCGTCGCGCCCGACGACGTGGAGCGGCGTTTTCGGGAACTCATGAACAGCGCCGGTGGCGCTCTCAACGAGTGGGACCAGCGCTTCCTTGATTTCATCGCCGCGCATTCCGGAGAGCGCTTCCTCGCGGGCACGCTCGGCGGCGGCTTCTTCTTCGCGTTTTCGCCGCGCGACGCCGCGGGTTTCTGGATCCTTTCCGCGCGCGACGGTGCGAAGGGCAAAGGTTTCCTGACCCACTATGACTCCGAGCGCATCTTCGAGCTGGCCCGGATCAAGGGGCTGGCGCCCTGAGTCTCAGAACGGCAGCTCAAACCGGCCACGGATTCCACGGATTGGCACGGACAGATGGGGAATAGACGGGACGTGGGATCTGCTCACCTGGCGGGCGATCCCTATCCGGTTCTAATGCTCTGTCATCCGTGCGCATCTGTGGAATCCGTGATTGCGCCGCCGTTTCCGGGCTGGGCTCGCTTTCACACCCGATGTGCAATTTCCCCGTTGGCTCGCGCCGGTCCGGCGCTTCGGCTGAGGGCTTGCCCGACACCGTTTCTTCCGATCTCCCCGCGGTCTCTTTGTCCGCATCCAGGCGCCGGCTCTGCTTCGCGCTGCTGGTGGTCGCCTTTCTCTGCAATGTCGGCGTGTTCTTCATCCCGTTCATGCGGCTGCGCATCGGCTTTTCGGGGACGGACTACACGCTCATGCGGTCTGTCGAGATGCTGTGGGACGCCGGTCTCGGCGTGCTTGCGGTCCTGGTGTTCGGATTCTCGGTGGTTTTCCCTTTTGCTAAACTCGCGACGCTCGCCGTGGTGATCGCGGCGCCGCGCATCACGCCGCGGCACCAGGCCTGGCTCGCCAATGTCGAGCGGGCGGGAAAGTGGTCGATGCTCGACGTTTACCTCGTGTGCCTCGTGCTCACGCTCACCAGCGGGCAGGCGCTGGTCGGCGCCGAGCCGCGCGCGGGCATCCCGCTTTTCGTGGCGGCGGTGCTGCTCAGCCTCGTCGTGGGCGAGATCCTTGCGGTCGCGGTCGGCCGGCACCCATGCGCGCCGCAGGGCGTGCCGCCGCGCTCGGCGGGGATCTGGCTGGCGCTGGCGGGCGGCGCGCTTGCGGCGGCGGTGAGCCTGCCTTTTCTTCGCATCGACGACTGGCTGCTCGCCGACCGCGCCTACGGCATCGCCACGCTTGGGTGGACCTTGTTGCGCGAGGGCTCGTGGCTGCCCGGCCTGCTCGCGTGGAGCTTTCTTGTCGCGGCGCCTGCGCTCCAGTGGGTGGTTGCGTGGCGCTGGTGGCGCCGCGCCCGGCGGGGCGAGGATGCGACGGCGCTCTGGCAACGGCGCGGCGTTTACGCGCGTTGGACGATGCTCGACGTGTTCGGGCTGGCCTTGGCCATCTTCCTGGTGGAGGGAGACTACCTGATGACGACCGAGGTGCGATGGGGGGCGCTGCTTCTTGTGGCGGCGCTCGCGCTTCGGCAGGCCTTCGACTGGGCGCTCGACCGGGCCGCGGCGCGGGGCTGTTAGCCAGACTTAAAACCTCAAGCGAAGCCGCAGTATCAGACCCTTGAGCTGAACCTGGCCGTTCTCGACGCCGAAGGCGGGGTCGAGCTTGTAGCGGAAGCGCCTCGGATCGACGGGCGCCATGAAGCGCAGGTAGTAGTGGTCCGCCCCGTTTGCCGGAAGCGCGGTCGGCAGCACGGCGGCCGCTGGCGCGACAGGGTCCGCGGAATCGGCGGGCGCCGCTTCGTCCGTCACGAAACTGGCGGCCAGAAATTCGTTTGCGTCGGCCAGCACGCTTCCGCCGACCACGTGAAGCGGCGCGATTTCCGGCCAGAGCGGCGAGGCCTCCCTTTGTGGCGTCGCAGGAGGCTTGGGTTGCTGCTTGAGCGTCGTTTGCTCCCGATGCTGCGGTCGGAATGACGGAGCGAGCAAGGCGACCGCCATCAGCAGCATGCCAAACCCGCGCAGACCCGCGAGGCGGGTGCGAGGCCCGGAGGCGCTTGATTGCGGGGCGACGGTCGGCATGAACCCACTGAAACGCCGCCGCCACGATTCGCCAGCGGGCGATGGAAAACCGGCCGTCTTCTGCGGCCTTGTCATCGCAGGCGGGGGGCGCGTCACTAGCCCTCTATTTTTCCGCGCATGTCCTCCGCCGCCATTCCCAACGTCCTCGCCGAACGCTACGCCTCGCCTCTCATCAAGGACATCTGGTCGCCCACGGGCCGCATCGCCATCGAGCGCGACTACTGGATCGCGGTCATGAAGGCTCAGCGCGAACTCGGCCTTGCCATCCCGGCCAAGGCCATCGCCGCCTACGAGAAGGTCAAAAACCAGATCGACCTCGCCGACATCGACGCCCGCGAGCGAGTCACGCTCCACGACGTGAAGGCCCGCATCGAGGCCTTCAACGCGCTCTCCGGCTTCGAGACGATCCACCTCGGCCTCACCTCGCGCGACCTCACGGAAAACGTCGAGCAGCTCCAGGTCGCCCGCTCGCTCGCCGTCGTGCGCATGAAGTCCGCCGCCGCGCTCAACAAACTCGCCGCGCGCGCGAAGACCTTCCGCGACCTCATGCTCACCGGCCGCACGCACAACGTGCCGGCCCAGCCGACCACGCTCGGCAAGCGTCTCGCGATGTTCGGCGAGGAAATACTCGCCGCCCACACCCGCATCGCCGAGCTCGCGGCGCGTTATCCGGTGCGCGGCCTGAAGGGCGCGGTCGGCACGCAGCTCGACCAGTTCACCCTTTTCGACGGCGACGCGGCCAAGGTCGCCAA
>CAMLNJ010000117.1 GCA_946481225.1 uncultured Verrucomicrobiota bacterium
AAAAGGCGCTCGTGGTGCTGCGCTTCGGCTCCTCCGCCGTCCCCGCCGCGCCCCGCGCGTCCCCCGCGACGCCCGCCGCCGGCGGCTGGCGCCTCCGACCGGTGATCGACGCCATCGGCGCGCGCGCCGGCGGCGGCCTCGCCGGCCAGCTTCTCGTCTACCGCGTCTTCCTCCAGGTGCCCACCGATCTCCTCCAGACCGCCGGCCTCCACTCCCTCAGCCTCGTCGACGAACACTTCACCGTGAACCACGCCCCGCTGCGCGAGGCCATCGTCGAGGCCGCGCGCCACCACGCCGACGTCGACCTCGGCGAACTCCTCGCCGCTTGAGGCCCCGCCAACGGCCTCCCGCCATGAACATCATCCACATCGCACGCGGCTCCGCCGAGCAGCCCGCCATCCATCAGATCCGCCTCCAGCGCGGCGCCGACGGCGGCGCCTCCGCCCGCGCCGTGCATCTGCTCGTGCTCGACATCCGCGGCATGCGACGCCCCTCCATCGACCTCGCCTTCGACGAGGTCGGCGTCATCAACCGCAGCCTCGGCTTCAACCACGGCGTCCTCTTCTGCGACGCCCCGAACGTCCCCCTCACCGTCGCCGCGATCCGCGCCGGCCTAAACGACCTCGTCCACGGCCCGGTCACAGCCTCCCGCATCCGCTCCATCCTTCAACAGACCTGCCCCGCCGCCTCGCGCAACGACTTCCGGGCTCTCTCCTCGCTCTTCCGAACCCTCGGCCTCGGCGCCGCGCGCGCCCTCCCCGCCTCCGAGCTCGCCCGCCGCGAGCAGGCCCTCGCGCACCGCTCCGAGCAGCTCGCCAACATCGAACGCCGCCTCGCCTTCGACCGCGCCGCCCTCGAGGAACGCGACCGCGAGCTCCGCGCCTCCGCCCGCCGCCTCGAACGCGAGCTCGCCGCGCAACAGCTCGAGGACGCCCCGCCCGCCCCGACCACCGGCCCCGCCGCCGCCGAGCTCCAGGCCCTCGCGCGACGGCTTTCCCAGCGCGCGGCCGAACTCGATTTCCGCGAAAAGCTCCTGCTCGAAATGCAGGCGCTGCTCACCGCCAAAGCCCACTCCGCCTTCCCGGTCCCCACCCCCGCCTGACCCATCCCATCCGGGTGGAGGGGCGGATCCCTCCGCCCCGTTCATCGCCCCCGGCCGCGCACCGTCTCACGAAGCCCAAGCAGCGTGCGCAAAAGGGATACGCACGCGCCCACCCGTAGAGCCTCAACTCAAGCCGTGATCGGCGCCAACGACCGCCCGCCGCGACGCGAAATCACTCCGCCGACGACCCCGCCCCCCATCGCTCGATGACTGCGCTGAGCTCCTCGATCCGCACCGGCTTCGAGATGTAGTCGTCCATCCCGGCCGCGAGGCACTTCTCGCGATCACCCTGCATCGCGTTGCCCGTCATCGCGACCAGACGCGGCCTCCGCCCCCGGCCTTCGCCGGCCGCCCACCGCGCACGAATCGCGCGAGCCGTGTCATAACCGTCCATCCCGGGCATCTGCACGTCGAGAAACACCACGTCGTAGTTAGCCCGCTCGAGCGCCACCAGCACCTCGCGTCCGTCGGCGACCAGATCCGTCGCATAGCCCAGGCGCTTCAACAACGCCGAGCCCACCTTCCGGTTCACCGCGTTGTCGTCGGCCAGGAGCAGCCGCAACGGCAGACGCTGTGCCAGCGTGCCGTCGAAGCGCGTGGACTCCGGCCGCGGCCTCGCCAGCGGTTCCGTGCCCGTCAACGCCTGCCACAGCGCGTCGAGCAGCATCCGCCGACGCACCGGCTTATGCACGGGCCAGACCCTCGCCCCCACGCCCTCCGGTGATTGCGCCGAGCGCCCACGCCGATACGAGATCAGAATGACGGGCCGGCCCTCCGCCAGCCGCGAGATCGCCTCCGGCTCGTCCACCCCCGCCAGCTCGCGATCCAGCAGGATCACCTCGGCCTCGTCCGCCGACCGCGCCTGCGCCTCCGTCAGGCTCGCCGCCGCGGAAACCCGAAGGCGATGCCGAACGCAGATCCGCTCCAGCGCTTCGCGCGCCGCCACGTTGTCCTCGACCACCAGCACGCGGCGCCCCGCCAGACCCGACATCGATTGCACCCAAGGCGCCGTCGTGACGGCCGGCGCGGCCGGCAACTTCACCGTGAACCGGAACGTCGCCCCCCGCCCCTCCTCGCTCTCCACCCAAATCATCCCGCCCATCAGCTCCACGAGACGCCGGCTGATCGCCAGGCCGAGACCCGTGCCGCCAAACTGCCGCGTCGTCGAGCTGTCGACCTGGCTGAACGATTTGAACAAGCGGTCCTGCTTATCCGCCGGTATGCCGATGCCGCTGTCACGCACCGCCACCTCGATAAAGCCGCCGTCCTCCGCCGAAAAAGCGTCCCTGAACGACGGATGCGGACCCTGCGCCGGCCGCACCACGACCTCCACCTCCCCTCGCGCCGTGAACTTCACCGCGTTGCCCACCAGGTTGACCAAGACCTGCCGCAGGCGCGTCACGTCGCCCTCGACCATCTCGGGCAGTTCCGGGTCGAGCCACGCCACCAGATCGATGCCCTTCTCCGACGCCTTGATCGAAAAGAGATCCACCGCCTCCTCCACTACGGCCTCCGGCAGAAACGGACTCCGCTCGAGCTCCAGCCGTCCCGACTCGATCTTCGAAAAGTCGAGAATGTCGTTGATGATCGTCAGCAGCGCCTCGCCCGACGACCGGATCGTGGCGGCGTAATCCCGCTGCTCCGCGTCGAGATTGGTGTCGGCGAGCAACGCCGCCATGCCCACCACGCCGTTCATCGGCGTGCGGATCTCGTGGCTCATGTTGGCCAGAAACTCGGACTTCGCCTGCGTCACCTCCGCCAGCTTCTGGTTGAGCGCCACCAGCTCGGTGTTGCTGTTCACCAGCTGCTGCTGGCTCTCCCGCAGCGCGCGATACGCCTCGTCGCGCTGCTTCTGGTTGAGATAGGCCCGCGAGTGCAATCGCACCCGCGCCACCAGCTCCACCTTGTCGGGCAGCTTCACCAGATAATCGTTCGCCCCCGCCTCGAAGGCCTGGACCTTGATCTTCGGGTCTTCCTTCACCGACAGCACCACGACCGGCGTTTCCGCCGTCGCCGGCTGCGCGCGAAACCGCCGCAACAACTCGATCCCGTCCGTCCCCGGCATCACCAGATCCAGCAGGATCACCGTCGGCTTCAAATCCGCTGCGAGCTTCAGCGACTGGACGGGATCCGCGCAGTAATGGAACGAAATGTCCGGATGCCCGGCCAGCCCGCGCCGCACCGCCTCGCCGACGATGGCCTGGTCGTCCACCAACAAAGCCAGACACGGATAGTCCGGCGCGTGGGCTGAGGAAGGATGTGAACTCATGGGGAGCGCAGCGGGGTTGAAAAACGTTCAGACACGGCGCGCCGCGACCAGCGCCCGCAGGCGCGGCGCGATGTCGCCCAACGGCAGCACCTCCTCCGCCGCGCCCAGTTCCGCCGCCGCCTTCGGCATGCCGTAAACGGCCGAGGTCGCCCGGTCCTGCGCCAGCGTCGGAAAACCCGCCCGCCGCACGCGCAACAAGCCCTCCGCTCCGTCGCGCCCCATTCCCGTCAGCAACACGCCCGCGGCGTTCCGCCGCCAGTGGCGCGCCAGGCTTCCGAAAAACACGTCGATGCTCGGAAAATAGCTCGCCCCCGCCGGCTCGTCGGTGAACGCGAAACGGCCTGCCGCGTCCAACACCAGATGCCGATCACCGGTCGCCAGAAAAACCGCTCCCGGCTCGGGTCGGTCTCCCGCCGCCGCCGCCCGCACCGGAAGGCGGCTGGTCTTCTCCAGCCAAGAGACCAGACCGGGCGTAAATGCTGCGTCGATGTGCTGCACCACGACGATCGCCGCCGGAAACCCCGCCGGCAGATTCGCCAACACCGTCTCCAGCGCCGCCGGCCCTCCCGCCGAAGCTCCGATCCCGATCAAAAAATCCGCGCCCGCTCCCGCGGGCCCGACCGCCCTCGCCGACACCGGGGGCGCCGAGGACGACGCCCCGTTGATCGACGCGTTCGCCGCCACGCCGTTTGGCTGATTCAGGATGCTCTTCGTCATCCGGTCCAATTTCTCGAGCAGGAGCGTCGCCCCCGCCGCGCCCGACGGCGTCTGCACCACGTCGAGAGCCCCGGAGCCGAGCGCCTCGAAAACCCGCGCCGAGTTGCCCCGCATCGTCGCCGTCACCACGAGGATCGCGCACGGACTCGCGGCCATGATGCGCCGCGTCGCCTCCACCCCGTCCATCACCGGCATCACCAGATCCATCAACACAAGGTCGGGACGGTCCCGCGCGCATTTCTCCACCGCCTCCGCGCCATCGCGCGCCGTCCACGCCACGGTGTGCGCCCCCGCATCCGCCAGCGCGCGCCGAATCGCCTCCGTGGCGATGCGCAGGTCGTTGACGATCGCGATCCTCACGTTTCCGCCCCTCCCGTGTTCCCGCTCGCCGGCTCGGCGGGACCGATCAGGTCCTCCACCGCCTCGATCAGGCGCTCGTCGTGAAAACTCCCTTTCGTCAAATAATAGTCCGCGCCCGCGTCCAGACCGCGGCGTCGGTCCTCCTCCCTGTCCTTGTAGGACACGATCATCGCCGGCGTCGCCCGCAGGCGCGGGTCCGCCTTGATCAACTTTACCAGCTCGATGCCGTCCAACCGCGGCATGTCCACGTCCGTGACCACGAGGTCGAACTCGCCCTCTCTCACCGCGTTCCATCCCTCCATGCCGTCCACCGCCACCGCCACGTCGTAGCCGCGCTTGAGCAACAGCTTGCGCTCCAGCTCGCGCACCGTGAGCGAATCATCCACCACGAGCACGCGCCTCCGCCGGACCGCCGCCCCCGGCGCTCGCGACCACCGGCCCATCCGCCCGCCCGCCGCCAGCCGACCGACCGAACGCCGCAGATCGTCCAGATCCAGAAACAAGGCCGGGGCACCGTCCTCCAGCACCGCCGCCGCCGCCACGTCCGGCACCTTGCCCAGACGCGCGTCGAGCGGCTGCGCCACCAATTCCCGCTCCCCGCGCAACACGTCCACCACCAGCCCATGCCGCTCCCCGCCGTCGGCCAGCACGACCACCGGCCAGTCCTCGCCGGGCGCCGCCAGCTCGGGCAAATCCAGCACCTGCCGCGCCGACACCAACCCCACCCGCTCGCCCGCGATCTCGAAATGCGCCCGCCCCTCCGTCGTCCCCACGTCCGCGCGCGCCACGCGCAACACGCGATCCACCCCCGCCAGCGGCAGCGCGTAGGGCTCGCCCGCGATCTCGACCACCAGCGCGCGCACGACCGACAACGTCACCGGCAATTGCAACTCGAAGCTCGTCCCCCGCCCCGCCTGCGTGGTCACCCGCACCGAACCGCGCACCTCCTTCAACATGCTCTGCACGACATCCAACCCCACTCCGCGGCCCGACACCTCCGTCACCTCCCCCTTCAGAGAAAATCCCGGAAGGAACAAAAACTCCAACACCTCCGCCTCCGACATCCCCGCCGCCGTTTCCGCGGTGGTGAGACCGCGCTCCACCGCCGCCGCCCGCACCCGCTCCACCGCGATGCCCGAGCCGTCGTCGCCCACCGTGATGTGCAAGCGCCCCGCACGATGCCGCGCATCGAGCCGCAGCACGCCGACGGCCGGCTTTCCCGCCGCCGCGCGCGCCTCCGGCGTCTCGATGCCGTGGTCGAGCGCGTTGCGCAACAGATGCGTCAGCGGCGCCTCGATCTGCGCGAGGATATCGCGGTCCACCCGCGTGTGCTCGCCCGTCACCGTCAGCCGCGCTTCCTTGCCCAGCGTCCGCGCGAGGTCCCGCACCATGCGCGCGAAGGGCTGCGTCCCGTCTGCAAAGGGCCGCATGCGCACCGCCCGCGCCTCGCGGTAAAGTCGCGCCGATAGGCGCGTCGCGGCGCGGTCGAAAAGGTCGAGCTCCTCGATGCGCGCCTGCAAAAGTCCCACCCCTTCCGCCGCCCTCGCCTGCGCCTCGGCCAGCGCGGCGCGCGCGGTCTCGTCCGCGCCGGGACCGAGCCGCTCCCCCAGTTTTTCCAACGTCCGCGCCAGCTCCTGCTGCCCGCGCTTCAAGCGCAGCAGGCTCCGATTGAAGGGCGCCAGCCGGCGCGACTCCACCAACGACTCGCCCGCCAGGCCGAGGATGCGGTTAAGATTGTCCGCCGTCACGCGCAGCACGCGCTCGGCGCCCTCGTCGGACGTCGCCCTCGGCTCCGCCGCCGCCGCGACGGGCTCCGCCGCTTGCGCCGCGGGCGTGGTCTCCCCCGCGGTCCCCAACTTCGCCAATGTCTCCACGTAGGCCGCGATCGGCGCCTCGTGCTCGGCCGTCCAGCGCTCCGCCTCCGACTCCTCCAGACGTGCGATCCGGCTCAGCCAATCCACGCCTTGGAGCAACAAGTCGGTCTGCCCCGCCCCGAGCGAGAGCCCGCCTCGCTGCGCCAACACGAAGCAATCCTCCATCACGTGCGCCACCCGCACCGCCGCGTCCAGGCCCACGATACGCGCCGCCCCTTTGAGCGAATGCGCCGCGCGCATCATCGCCTCCAAGGCCGCCGCGTCCGGCGCGGTGTTTTCCAGCGCCAGCAAATGCCGCGTCAACGACGCGAGCTGCTCCTCCGCCTCCAGGCGAAAGAGCTCGATCATCGAGAAGCCGCCGAGGTCCTCGCTCATGCCAGGCTCCTTTCCAACAACGGCCAGAGCGCGTCGACGTCCAGCAAGCCGACCACCTTCTCCGCCCACACGATCAGCGCCTTGGCGCAGACGGGCCGCGACGGCGCCGTTTTTGTCGCCGCGGCGTCGTAGGCCAGCAGTCCGTGGACCTCGTCCGCCAGGAATGCCAGCCGCCCGCCCGGCGTGCGCACCACCAGCAGCCGGCGCGTCTTCTCCTCGGTCGCCGACGCCTCGATCGCCAGCGCGTGCGCCAGCCGCACGCAGGGCAAAAGCTCGCCGTTGATGTTGACGAGCCCGGCCAGCCCGCCCCCGCGCCGGTGCGGCATGGAGTGGATCGGCCGGGGCGCGGTCGCCTCCTGCAAAGCCGAGGCCGGCAGCGCCAGCCACTCCACCCCGATGCGAAAAACAAACGCCCTCGCCTGCGTCTTCGCCGCTTCCCGAGGCGGCCGCGCATAATGCTCCGCCCACGCCTCGCGTTCGCCGGGTTCCGGCGCGCGGTCGAGAAGCTTCCGGCCCGCGCCCGCGCGCCCCGCGCCGTCCTCCGGCCTGGCCGCCCCGCCGCTCATGCGTCACCTCCCCGCGCCGCACGTTCGCGCAAACGACGCGCCTCCGCGATTCCGCCTCGGAGATCAAGCAGCCGCGCCAGGTGCGCCAGCGAGTGCGCGTGCCCCGGCATCAGATAAAGCGCCTTGCGATAAGCCGCCTCGGCCGCGCCCACGTCGCCGGTCGCGTCGCGCACGAGCCCCAGCAAATAAAACGCCTCCGCGTCCGGACCATGCCGGCGCAGATGCGCCTCGGCCAGGGCCTCCGCCGCCGCGAGCTCGCCCCGATCCGCCAGCCGGACCGCCTCCGCCAGCGAGGGCCCATTCGCCGGGGCGGCGACAGGAACCGCCGCGGGCGCCCGCACATCGGCGAAAGGCATCGGCGCGGGCTATCCGATCGGCGCCGTGCTCGCCACCGCGAAGGTCGCCGATCTCGTGACGCCGGGCAGCCATGGCTCGACGCTGGGCGGGGCGCCGCTGGCGAGCGCCGTCGGCAATGCCGTGATGGACCTGCTGCTCGACGGCGAATTGCTCGACACCGGGATATCGCCCGGGCACGTCACGCGCATCGGCCAGCTTTTGCGCTCGGAGTTGGGAAAGCTGGTGGCCGAGTTCGACGACCTCCTTCTCGACGTCCGTGGCCAGGGTTTGCTCATCGGCCTCG